>NZ_JBFAVD010000013.1:0-220184 GCF_040679615.1 Streptomyces sp. NPDC052225
TCGGCATCCCCGCCACCCTCGACGACGGCTCGCCGTTCCCGCACCGCGAACTCATCGTGCTCGTCACCGGCGTGGTGATCGTGGTGACGATGGGGCAGGCACTGATCCTGCCGAGCGTGGTGCGCTGGGCGCGCATCCCCTGCGACCGGTCCGTGGCGCACGAGGAGTGGCTCGCCGAGTCCGGCGCCCTCAACGAAGCCCTCGCCGCGCTGCCCGACCTGGCCGCCCGTCTGAACACCGCGCCCGCGGTCGCCGAAGCGGTACGGGTCGCGAGCCAGGCGCAGGCCGACGCGCTCGCGCTGCGCTGCCGGGCCGCGGACGCGGACGCCGTCGAACCCGAACCGCATCCGCAGCGGCTGACCGACGACGCGGCCGCGCTGCGCCTGGCCCTGGTCGCCGAACGCCGGGCCGTCGTCGTCCGGCTGCGCGACAGCGGCGCCATCGACGACACGGTGCTGCGCAGGCTCCAGGGGCATCTCGACGCCGAGGAGCTCCATCTGCTGCGGCACGTGCCGGTGGAGTGAGCGGGGCTCCGCTCAGGCCTCGTCGGACAGAGTGATGCGGCGCCCGCTGACCCGGTGCGGCGTCACCACGAACCACCGGTCACGGTCGCGGCCCGCCCACGGGGCCGTGCCGGGGAGGGCGTCGAGGGCCGCGCCCGTGTCGGCGTCGGCGACCGCGCGCGCCGTGCCCACGACGAGCACGCTCCACCCGGTGCTCGTCGCGTCGTCGATCCGGTCGACCTCGAAGGCGACCCGCTGCCCGCCGGCCGCGTTCGTGACCGAGCCGGGCCGGGTGCGGAACGCGAGGCCGCCGTCCGGTGTGACGCGGTAGTTCAGGGGGACCACCACCGGGCCGTCCGGCGCGGTGAAGGCGAGCCGGCCCACTCCGTGGGAGGCGAGCAGGGACCGGGCCTCGGACTCCGACAGCGGTACGAGCGCGGGCTCGCGCCGCTCCCGCGCCAGCCCCGGCGGTACGTCGGTGAGGGCGCCGGAGAGCTCCTCGGCCGTCGTCTCCAGAGCGGCCGCGAGCCGGGTGAGGAAACCCGGGGCGGGGGACGCCGGATGGGTCTCCAGATAGCGCAGATAGGACGGCGACGCCTCGGTGCGGCGCGCGAGATCGGGGAGGGAGAGGCCGAGGCGGGCCCGGTGGGCGGCGATCCGCCGGCCCAGGTCCGTGAGGCGCTCCAGATGCTCGGCGGCCGGCTCGGCCGGGGCGGCGTCCGGTGTGTCCGTCGCCTCCAGCGCGTCCAGGAACAGCGTCGCCGCCAGCAGGCCCGCGCTGTCCGCCGGCGTGATCCCGTAGCGCCGGACGGTCCCCTCCAGGACGGCGAACCGCTGCGTTCCCTCCTCGGTGCCGCGCCCGCCCGCCTCCAGGACGGACGCGGCGTCCCTGCGCAGCATGCGCACGGCGAGCGGCCCGCGGGACGCGGCCACCGCCGGGTCCTGGCGGCGGGCCATCAGGGCGAGCAGCGCGTCGAGCCGTGCCGTGTCCTCGTCGTGGCCGAGGGCGCGGGCCTCGTGCAGGGCGGGCAGCGCGAAGTCGGTGATCAGCGCGTACGTGCCGAGCCCCGACGCCGCTTCGGCCCGCGCGCACACCTCGCGCACGGTGTCCGCGCCACCGGCCCGCGCCGCCACCAGCGGCAGCAGCGCGCGCAGCGCCTGGGCGAGGCCGAGCAGGCCCTCCTCGTCCGTCAGCCGGGCCCCGGCCTCCTCCCGTACGGCCGCCAGCTGCGACGCCGACAGGCCGGGCGACGACGCGGCCGCGTGGAACGCGTCGTACAGGGGCGCGGCGGCCGCGGCCAGCGAGGCGCCGCGCGCGTCGGACGTGTGGTCGGCGAGGCCCGGTTTAGGGGTGAGCAGCACCTGAGCGGCCACGGCGGCGACGGCCCGCTCGGCGAGGTCACGGGCCCGCGCGTCCGGATTGCCGGGCAGCCGCGGCAGCGGGCGGTCGAGGAGGTCGGCGTCGCGGATCTCGGATGCGGTGGTCATGGTGCCTCCCAGGGGGCGGGCGGGGCGGTGTGCTGATGCTGTGATGCCCGTGGCCCACGACGGGATACGGGACCAAGGGCACCGGGCGGCGGGACGGAGGTCCCGGCGGCGCGGGCCGCAGGACCATCGCAGCGGTCGGCCGAGCACGACCACTGCCCCAGCCGTGATCCCCGACCCGCGCGGGCAGCGGCACGGGTGCGCTCGCCGCCGCCGTACGGGCCATGCCGGGCACCTGAGCGCGGGGACCCGGAGGGCAATGCCCGACCTCGCGCCCCACGGGGACCGCACCGTCGTCGTCCCCGTCCGCCCGGCGGGGTCGCTGCCCCGCGCGACCGTGCGGCCGGCGCCCCGAAGGCGGACACCTCTCTACGCCGATGTGCACCGCACGGCCCATGCGACGCCGGACGCAGACGAGACCGCCGACGGGGGCGCCTCGCCCTGGCGGCGACGTGGGACGGCTGCCCCCGCAGGACCGTCAACTACCGCTGCCGCGATCCGAGTTGAGCGCGATGGCCCGCCGACTCCTTCGACGGCCGGGCGGTCCCTACCGCGCCACCCGGCTCGCCGTCTTCGCGCGGCCCTGGACGGACTCCACCACCGAGACCCGGCCCTCGCTGCTCCTCACCGGCGCCCGCCCGCCCGAAGCACGCCGAACGGCTGGCCGCCGAGGCCGGGGCCCGACGTCGTGTGGTCGTACCGGGTCGCGGCTCCCTGCGGCCCTTGCCGTCGCGCGAGCTTGCGCCGACCTCGCGATGCCTATACGCCGATGACCTTGCCGCTCGACGAGACGTCGTAGACCAGCGTCACCGTGCGCCGGCCGCCGGGCGGCAGCGTGAGATCCCAGCGGGCGATCCCGTCGGCGTCGACGGTGTCCGGGGCGGGGGAGCACGCCTCCTTGCGCAGCCGGACCTCGACCTGCGCCACCTCGGAGACCGGCAGGCGCTCCCGCAGCGTGACGACGCGCTCGCCCGTCTCGTCCGGCGCGGAGAACCGGGACAGATGCAGCCGCACCGTGCGCGTGGTCACCGTGCGATGCGTGAGGCCCGACGTGTCGCGCGACTCGTCCGTCTCACGGAGCACCCGGTACGTGTCCGCGCTGCCGAACGCCAGCTCGCCCGGGGCGCCCGGCGCGGTGAAGGCGAGTGTGCCGCGGCCGGTGAAACCGCTGCCCCTGACCAGGTCCACCGGCCCGGCGAGCAGCGCGTGCCCGGCGGTGTTCGTGAACCGGACGACTTCCGTGACCAGCGGGGAGAGTTCGGGCGCACAGGAGAACTCGCTGCGCGTCGCGCACTCGGCGGTGGTCAGCGGGACGCGGTGGGCGCGGCCGTCGCCGGGCACGCGGACCGGCGCGGAGGCGTGCAGGACGCGCACCTCGCCGCCGTCGTCCACGCCCGGCAGGCCCACGACGGGCGTGGGACCCACGTCCGCGATGTCCTCCTCGCGCACCTCGACGTCGACGATCCGGCGCTCCTCGGCGCTGCGGTCGCGCAGGGTCAGCCGGTCCTCGACCAGGCGCGGCGGGCTCGTCGCACCCGCCGACCGGGCCGTGGAGAGCGTCAGGTCCACGTCGGACCAGTCCTCGCCGGTGCGCTGCCACACCACCGCGTCGGTGTGCAGGGTGAGCGCGCCGTCGGAGCCGAGCACGGCGCGGTAGGCGGGGCGCCAGACGGCGCAGGGCGTGACGTGGCTCAGGCGCAGTTCGGCCCGGCCCGCGGCGCGCGCCCGCAGCGTCAGCTCGATGTGGGCGGTCAGATGCGCGGGCTCGTGCTCGGAGAGGTCCAACGCGCGCCGTGCCTCGGTGAGTTCCTGGTCGAGTGCCGTCAACCGGGTCTGGGCACCGAGCAGTTCCTCCTCGGCCGTGTCGCGCTCGGCGTCCACCCGGTCCAGCTCGCGCGTCCAGCGCTCCGGTTCGACCTCGCCGAAACCGGCACCCTCGCCGATGTCCCGCAGCAGATCGGCGGCCAGGGTGCTGAGCGCGTCCAGGCGGGCGCGGAGCCGGTCGAGCCGCTGGTTCAGGCGGCGCTCCTCCTCTTCCAGGGCGTGGGCGCGGTGGCGCAGTGGTGAGTCCTCGTCGCCGGGCGGCCGCGGGGCGGGCGGCGTCCAGGCCCGCACCACCCGTACGTCGAGGACGGTGGCGTCGGGGCCGCCGGTGAACTCGGCGTGCAGCGTCCGGTCGACGGCGAGCGCGCCGACCGGACCGAGGAGCAGTCGCTGCACGCCGGACGTCACCTCGACGGCCGCCGTGCGCTCGATGTGGGCGCGGTCCTCAAGGCAGGTCACGGCCGTCACCGGAAGGGGCGTCAACTCGGGCGTGTGCTCGGTGAGGTCGGTTTCGGTTTCGCGTTCGGGCGGTGTCGTCATGGCGGTGTCAGCTCCTCCGGTTGCCGCCGG
Source organism: Streptomyces sp. NPDC052225 (assembly GCF_040679615.1). Classification (NCBI taxonomy): domain Bacteria; kingdom Bacillati; phylum Actinomycetota; class Actinomycetes; order Kitasatosporales; family Streptomycetaceae; genus Streptomyces; species Streptomyces sp. NPDC052225. The sequence goes on from NZ_JBFAVD010000013.1 coordinate 4,383, forward strand.
TGAGGGCCTTGGCGGCCGGGACGCGGATCTCGTACCCGCCGTCGAGGGCGGCCGTGCCGCCCGCGGGCAGCTCCACCCGCCACAGGCGGGTACCGGGGGCGTGCGGCTCGGGCCCCTCACCGCCGGCCTCGGGGCGGACCCAGTCGGCGCGCTCCTCGATCCGTACGTCCGCGTCCGAGGTCACCGGGACGCGCTCGCGCACCTCGACGGTGACCGGACGGGCGAGCCGGTTGGCCAGCTCCACGTGGACGCGGTGGTCGAGGACCGTGGTGCCGCCCCGCAACCCCGCCGTCGACTCGCGCAGTTCGGTGCGGCGCGCGGCGCGGACCGCCTCGGCGGGCCCGAGCCCCACCCGGCCGGTGCTCCCGGGGGCGAGGGTGGGCAGCGCCGTCGTCGGCAGGGGCTCGCCGTCGACCGTGATGTCCACGGGCCCGGCGAGCAGCGCCTGGTCCGTGGTGTTGGAGACGAGCAGCGTCGCGAACACGGTCGGGTCGACCGACGGCACGCAGACGTACTCGGTGCGCAGGGCCACCGGCAGCTCGGCGACCGTGACGGTGTGCCAGGCGCCGTCGGACGGGATGTCGGCGGGCGCCGACGCGTCGAAGCGGTGGTCGAACGAACCGGCCGACTCGCGCGGCCGCACCGCGTGCCCCGGCAGCGGCAGCGAGGCCACCGACTCCGCGCGACGCCGGTACTCGACGGCGACGGCGTCGGAGGCGGAGCCCGGCAGCAGGACACCGCGCCGCGCCCCCTGCCCCTCAGGGCCGGCCAACACCAGGTCGGCGTAGTCGAGTTCGGCGGAGCTCGGCCGCGGCGGCCCCGGCTCGGGCGGCGGGGGAGGCGTCGGCGCGGCGGACGGCGCGCTGTCCAGGGCGGCGAGACTCGCTCGGCCGGCCGCCCGGGGGCGGACGGCGGCCGGTGCCGCGGGCACGGCACCCGCGTAGCCGCCCTGCGGGGCGGCCGGTGGCGCGGGCGCGCCGGGCGGTGGCGGCGCGCTGCCCACCTCGAACGCCGCCGCCGCGACCGGCATCTTCGCGACCGCGGCGGCAGGTGGTGGCCCCGCCGCGTCGTACCCGCTGAACAGATCGGCGAGCCCCGCCGGGGGCTCGCGCCAGCCGGACGGTTCGGGCGCGGTCCTGCGGCGCCCGATGCGCAGCGAGCGGAGTCTCGGCACGCCGGTGGGCCGTCGCAGATCGGCCGTCGACAGGGCGAGACGCACACCGGTCCAGTCCTCGCCCGTGCGCTGGGCCACCGAGGCCCGCAGCACGAGCCGCGCGTCACCGTCTCCCTGACGCTGCGTCAGGCGGTAGGCGGGGGCCCAGACCGCGCCCGGCACCCGGTACTCCACCTCGACCGCCACCTCCGCGCCCGCGGCCCCGCCCTCCACGGTGAGGTCCGCGGCGGCGGTGGTGCGCACGGCGGAGGCCGCGGCGTCCGTGGACGCCCGCTCCAGACGGTCGGTCGCGAGGTCGAGTTCGTGCGCGACCCGGCGCAGCTCCTCGTCGAGCGAGGCGAGCCCCTCGTGCAGGGCCGCCAACCGCGCGTCGACGAAGCCCGCGAGGTCCAGCCACGCGTCGACCGGCGCGCGACGGTGCGCGGGCTCGTCGCGCTTGCGGGGCGGCGGCACGGGCCGCAGCGCCGCGACCTCCGCGACGCGACGGGCCTGCCGGTCCCGGCGCGCCCGCACCGCATCCTCCTCCTGCCGCCACCGCTCGACCGCCCGGTACAACGCGCCGCGGTCCTCCGGCGCCACCGGCTCCGCCTCGACGACCGGCCGGGCCTCGGCGACCCGCAGCCCCGGCGCGTCCAGCACCCGCGCATGCAGCGAGTCGGGCTCCAGCGACCGCGGCAGGCCGCTCACCCGTACCCGCCCGTCGGACGGCACGACACCACGCGCCACGCGCCGGCACACCGCGCCCCGCGCGTACACCACCACCGACGTGAGCTCCGACTCCCACGACCGCGCCACCGGGTCCGTCATCAGGCCGCCTCCCCCTGTACGCCTCGGTCCGCAGCGTAGTCGCGGACGGCGGCCGTAGGCTGCCCGGTATGGAAGATCGATCCGGCCTGCTCCGAGCAGTCGACGCGGCGTTCGCCGTCACCGGCGCGGACACCCCGCCCTGGCCCGATCCGCACGAGGGCCGTGAGGTGCGCGACGAGGAGTACTCGCGCTGCCTCGACCCGGCCAAGTACCGCATCCTCGCGGCGCGCGGGGACGCCTGGGCGAAGGTGCTGTGCGAACGCGGCCTCGCCGACCCGGAGCCGGTCCCAGACGCCGCGGCTTGCGCGTCGCTCTGGCACCGGCCCCCGGAGGTCGACGTCAGCAGCGCGGTCCTGCTGCGCCCCCGCCGACCGGACGCCGTCCCGCTCGTCCTCGCCCACGCCGCCATCGACGACGTCCCCCGCTCGCTCCTGGTCCTCGGCGCGGGCGACCCCGCCGTACCGCTGGAGACCGTCCCGGACTGCGGCTGCGACGCGTGCGACGACGGCTCCGCCGGAATCCTCGAGATCGTCGACGAGCACGTACTCGCCGTCGTGGAGGGGACGTTCGTGTACGTCGACGACGGCCGCGGCGGGCGCCTCCTGGCCACGGAGGACGACGGCCTGTCGGCGCGCGACTGGGACAGCGGCGCCCACCCGGTGGACAAGACCCTCGCCGAGGCGCGGGCGGGACGGTCGCCGCACTACGTCCTGACGGGCCCGGCCTGGGCCTGAGGCATCGTCCCCGCGGCTGTCGGGACGACGACACGGCGCCACCCCGCCACCCCGAACACCCCTATGCGGCAACGGAATTGACCAGGCTGCGGGTACACACCACGTTCGTGCATCTGCGGGTCACCCTCGCGGACGTGCGCTGGCGCGGGTCGGGCAGACGATGGTCCGCGCGTACGCGGCGCACTGACCGCCGCGCGAAAAGGGGGCCCGGGATCTCTCTTCCCGGGCGCCGCCCCCGGTCCGTAACATCCGCGGCGACCCCGGGAATTCGCGAACCGCCCCCGCAGGAGGCCCTCATGTCGCCCCGCCCGTCCGTCCTGGCCGCCCTCACCTCCGGGTTGCGCGGCGGTTCGATCGAGGTCGTCGACCTCACGTCGCCGCTCTCCTCGGCCACGCCCGTCATCCAACTCCCGCCGGAATTCGGCCAGACCGCGTCCTTCGAGCTGGACGAGATCAGCCGGTACGACGACCGGGGGCCCGCCTGGTACTGGAACAACTTCCGCAGCGGCGAGCACACGGGGACGCACTTCGACGCGCCGAACCACTGGGTCACCGGCAAGGGGCTCGGTGACGTCGCCTCCGTGCCCGTACGGCAGTTGGTCGCTCCCGCGGTCGTCATCGACTTCTCGGCCGAGGCCGCCGCCGACCCGGATTTCCTCGTCGAGATCGCACACGTGAAGCGGTGGGAGCAGGCCAACGGGCCGCTGCCGGACGGGGGTTGGCTGCTGGTGCGGACCGGGTGGGACGCGCGCTCGCACGCGCAGGAGCCGTTCGTCAACGCCGACGAGAACGGGCCGCACACCCCCGGCCTGTCGCCCGAGTGCGCGCGGTGGGTGGCGCAGGAGACGCCCGTGATCGGGCTCGGCGTGGAGACGGTCGGCACGGACGCGGGCGCCGCGCACTCCTTCGACCCGGCGTTCCCCTGTCACTCGTACCTGATGGGCAGCGGCAAGTACGGGCTCACCCAGTTGCAGAACCTCGGGCGGCTGCCGGCGACCGGCGCTGTCGTCATCGCGGGACCGCTGCCCATCGTCACCGGGTCGGGGGCGCCCGCGCGGATCCTGGCCCTGGTGGAGCGGGCATGAAGGTCGCGGAGGCGGTCGGGCGGGCCCTGGCCGCGTCCGGCGTCGGGCAGGTCTTCGGTGTCGTCGGCTCCGGCAACTTCCATGTGACGAACGCCCTGGTGGCGGCGGGCAGCCGGTTCGTCGCCGCACGCCACGAGGGCGGGGCCGCCACCATGGCCGACGCGTACGCCCGGATGAGCGGGACGGTCTCCGCGCTGAGCGTGCACCAGGGATGCGGCCTGACGAACGCGCTGACCGGCATCGCCGAAGCGGCCAAGAGCCGTACGCCGCTGCTCGTCCTCGCGGCCGAGGCGACGTCGCCCGCGTCCAACTTCGCTGTCGACCAGGACGCGTTGGCACGCGCCGTCGGCGCGGTCCCGCTGCGCGTCACGTCGGCCGCGGAGGCGGTCGAGCAGGCCTGCGCCGCCGTCCGCCGCGCCCTGCACGAACGCCGCACCGTGCTCCTGAACCTGCCCCTGGACGTGCAGGCCGAGGACGTCCCCGACGGCGTGCTCGACCACGTGGCGCCGCCCGCGCCCCGGGCCGCCGTGACACCCGGCCCCGACGAGGTCGCGGCACTGACCGCACTGCTCGAAGCGGCCCGGCGGCCCGTCTTCGTCGCGGGCCGCGGCGCCCGGACCCCCGGCGCCCGCGATGCGCTCGCCGCCCTCGCCGCACGCCACGGCGCCCTGCTCGCGACCTCGGCCGTCGCCCGCGGCCTGTTCACCGGGGACCCCTGGTCGCTCGACGTCTCCGGGGGCTTCTCCTCACCCCTGACCGCCGACCTCATCCGGGGCGCCGACCTCGTCGTCGGCTGGGGCTGCGCCCTGACCATGTGGACGACGCGGCACGGCCGCCTGATCGGCGAGGACGCGCGTGTCGTCCAGGTCGACGACGAGCCGGCGGCGCTCGGCGCCCACCGCCCCCTGGACCTCGGCGTCACCGGCGACGTCGAACTCACCGCGCGCCGTGCCCTCGAGGCGGCGGGCGAGGGCCGCACGACCGGCTACCGCACCGCCGCCGTCGAGACGGACCTCGCCGCACGAGGGCGCTGGCGCGATGTCCCGTACGACGACGAGAGCACCCGCGAACGCATCGACCCGCGGACCCTGAACATCGCCCTCGACGACCTGCTGCCCACCGAGCGGGTCATCGGCGTCGACTCCGGGAACTTCATGGGCCACCCGACCATGTACCTGTCGGTGCCGGACCACGAAGGGCTCTGCTTCACGCAGGCGTTCCAGTCGATCGGGCTCGGTCTCGCCACGGCGATCGGCGCGGCCCTCGCCCGGCCCGACCGGCTGCCCGTAGCCGCGCTCGGGGACGGCGGCGCCCTGATGAGCGCCGCCGAACTCGACACCGTCCGCCGCCTCGCCCTGCCGATGGTGGTCGTCGTCCACAACGACGACGCCTACGGGGCGGAGGTCCACCACTTCGGCCCCGACGGACACGCCCTCGACACCGTCGAGTTCCCGCCCACGGACATCGCCGCCGTCGCCCGCGGCAACGGCTTCGACGCCGTGACCGTGCGAACTCCGCAGGATCTCAAGGCCGTCGAGGACTGGCTCGCCGGCCCGCGCACGCGGCCCCTGCTCATCGACGCCAAGGTCGTCCGCGACCGCGGGGCCTGGTGGCTGGAGGAGGCGTTCCGCGGACACTGAGAACCGTGTCAGGCGCGGGCCAGGACCACCGCCGCGTTGTGCCCGCCGAAGCCGAACGACGTGCTCAGCGCGACGGCGGACGGGTGCTCCCGCGCCGCCCCCGCGACCACGTCGATCCCGAACTCGGGGTCGACCTCGCGCAGCCCGGCGACGGGCGGCACCACGTCGTCGCGCAGCGCGAGGACCGTCAGCGCGGCCTCGATCGCCCCGGCCGCGCCCAGAGTGTGCCCCAGCGAGCCCTTCGCGGAGGTGACGGGCGGCCGGTGCGGGAGGACCCGGGCGAGCAGCGTCGCCTCCGTCGCGTCGCCGCGCGGGGTCGAGGTGCCGTGCGCGTTGACGTGGTCGACGTCGCCCGGCGCGATCCCGGCGTCGGCGAGGGCGGCACGCACCGCCCGCTCGCCCTGGCGGCCCTCGGGGTGCGGCGCCACCAGGTGGTGCGCGTCCGTACTGGCGCCGTAACCGACGAAGTGCGCGAGGCGCGGCGCGGAACGGGCCTGTGCGTGCGCGGCCCGCTCCAGGACGAGGGCACCCGCGCCCTCCGCGATGACGAAGCCGTCGCGGTCCACGTCGAAGGGGCGCGACCCCTGGTCGGACAGCGCGCCGAGCTGGCTGAAACCGGACGTGACGACCGGTGTGACGGCCGCGTCCGCGCCGCAGACCACGGCGATGTCGCAGGCACCGGAGGCGATCAGCCGCCGGGCCGCACCGAGCGCGTCGGCACCGGCGGCGCAGGCCGTGGTGAGGGACAGGGACGGCCCGGTGACGCCCAGGTGGAGGGTGAGCGCGGCCGCCGTCATGTTGGGCAGGAAGCCGGTGAGGAAGTACGGGGAGACGCTGGTCGCACCGCCGTGCGTGAACCGCTCGGTGGCCGTGTCCAGGGCCTGGACCCCGCCGATGCTGGTGCCGACGACCACCGCGACGCGGGAGGCGTCCCAGTCGGCGGGGGAGAGCTTGGCCCGGTCGAGGGCCTCGCCCACCGCGGTCAGCGCGAGGCGGGCGACCGGTTCGAGACGGGCGGCGCCGCGCAGGCCCGGGGGCAGGTCCCGCACGGCGTCGACCCGGCAGCTCAAGGACACCGGAAGACCGGCGAGTTCCGGATCGCGCCGGGCGGTGGGACGGCCAGCGCGGACGGCCTCCCAGGTGGTGGTCGCGTCCCGGCCCGCCGCGGTGACCAGGCCGAGACCGGTCACCGTCACGGCACCGTCACGCGTCACCGGGCCCGCCGCGCGTCGACGTGGACGGCGAACTCGGCGAGGGTCAGCTCGCGCAGCTCGTCCTCGGAGACGGTGACACCCAGCTCCTCCTTCAGCGTGACGGCCATCTCCACGACCATCAGCGAGTCGATGAGCAGTTCGGTCATCCGGGCGTCGGGCCTGACGGCCGCCGGGTCCACGTCGAAGTTGTCGACAAGGAGACCGGTGAGGAGTTCTGTGGCGGCGGGTGCGGTGGTCGATACGGGAGGTGTCGCGGAGGTACTCATGGCGCCTTTCCGAACAAGAGATGCGGGGACCACTTCAGACAGACCACCTGATTGGCACTTTTAGCCTTGCGGGCGGAGGTTTTCAGCCCAAAGTGGGACCTTGTGACCGAAGAAGACTGGAGCGACGCCGTCGACAGCGTCCTGGGCCGGCTGGCCGAGGGCTACTTCCGCGTCGAGGTGTCCGGGATCGAGCACATCCCCGCGACCGGCCCCGCGCTGCTCGTGTCCAACCACTCGGGAGCCTGGGGCCTCGACGGTCTCGTCCTCCACAAGCTGCTGCGACAGCGACTGCCGCGCCCCGTCCACTTCTATCTCTCGCCGCTCTTCCACCGGGTCCCGGCGCTCGCCGCGTACGCCCGGCGGTACGACGCCTTCTCCGACGACCCCACACTGGGCCACGACCGCCTCGCACGGGGCGCGCTCGTCGGCGTCTTCCCCGAAGGCACCGACGGCGTCGGCAAGAACTTCTCGCAGCGCTACCGGCTGCGGCCCTTCAGCCCCGGGTTCGCCGCGACCGCCGTGCTGACCGGGGCGCCGGTCGTCCCCGTGTCCATCGTCGGCGCCGAGGAGACGTATCCGAAGTTCGGCGACATCAAGGCGCTGGCCCGCCGGTTCGACCTGCCGTACTTCCCCGTCACGCCCCTGCTGCCGCTCCCGGCGAAATGGCTCATCAGGGTCGGCGAGCCGATCCCCGCGCCCGCCGCCCCGGCGACCTTCGCCCGCCGCGCCGCGGTGACCCGACGGCTCTGCGACGAGGTGTGGTTCACCGTTCAGGGCATGGTCGACCGCGACCGGCGCCGCCGTACGACCCCGTTCTGGTAGCGCCCGGGCCCCGTGCGGCGGCCTCAATGGGCCAGCCACTCGGCGGCCTTTCGGGCGTCGGCGGCGGCCCGGGTGCAGCGTTCGGCGTGGGCGAGGAGGGTCATCCGGCACTGCTCCCCGAAGGCGTCGTGGTTCCAGCCGGGCTGCCGCGCGCACTCGGCGAGGCGCCGCGCGTGCTCCTGAAGACCGCGGGCGCTCGCGGACACGAGCGCGGCGTAGTGCGCGGCACCGCGCCCGGCGGCGGGACCGTCCGCCGTGCCGGGCTGCTCGGGCCCGGCGTCCTGGGCGCGGGGCGCCGACTCCGTCTCGGCCAGGGCGATGCCGAGCGACGCGGGCGGCAGGGTGTGGGGGAGCGCGTCGGGGTCGAGGCGCGTCCCGCGGAGGGCCGGTTCGGCGCGGAGGGTGAGGGCCCGGACGAGTTCGGCGGCGGCGCACACGGCGAGTTCGGCGGCGGCGCACGGCTCGGGCGCCGCGCACAGGGACGCCGACGGGTCCTCGGCGACGCCCCCGTCCCCGTATCCGTCCTCGTCGCCCTGGATCCCGTCACTCTCGTCCAGGTCGCGCAGCCAGGACGTCGCGCGCAGGATGTCCGTGCCCGCCTCCACGGTCAGATCGCGCCACCGGAACGGCGCCGTGACCTCGTGCACCGTGGCCGCCAGCGGCGGATAGCGGCGCAGCGCCTCGGCGACCGTCAGCTCGACGCGGTCGGCTCCCGGCAGCGGCGGCCTGACCGTCAGGAGCGCCAGAGCCTGCGGCGCCGTCTCCGTGAGCGCGCGGGTGACGACCTCCAGGGCGTGCTCGACGGCTTCGTCGTCCCCGAGGGCAGGCGCGGCGTCCGCGTCGTGGACGTACGCGTCGAGCCGGCGGCGCAACGCCGCCGCGCGGTCGGCGTGTTCGTCGGGCTCGGTGGAGCGCAGCGTCGCGTCGAGGATGTCGCCGATCAGCGTGTCGTCGGCCGCGGCGTCACCGAGGACGAGGCGCCGGGCGAACCGTTGGGCGACCGCGCACCAGTCCTCACGGGTGACGACGCCGTCGGCCTGCCGCGCGGCGAGCAGTTCACCGGCCTCCTCGGCGGCGACGGAGCGCACGCGCGGACGCAGAGTGCGCAGCGCGACGTCCGGGGCGGCGTGCGGGGTCAGGGCCGAGCGGCGCCATTCGTCGCTGAGGGCGGTGACCCGGCCCCGCGCCCCCGCCTCCTGCGCCCGCGCGACGAGCGCGGCCGCGTCGTCGACGCTGAACGGCATCAGGAAGGTGCCGAACGCCGTGCGCAGCCGCACCGGCTGCCCCGACGCGCCGCGCCGCATCTGCGCGAGCGCCTGCCGCGTCAACTCCCGCCGCGTGAACGGCTTGAGGCCGAGGGCGCGGGCCGGCGCGTCGATCCAGGGCAGCCGCTGGGCCGCGAAGGCCGCACTGACCAGGGCGTTCTCCAGAGGCCATGCCGTGCTGGGCCGACGGGGAGCGGTGGTGGCGGTGCTGGTGTCACTGACGTCCATCGACGGTCTCCGTCACTTGTCGAGCAGTTGGTAGGGCTGGTTGGAGACGATCTCGCCCTCGTAGGCGGCGAGCAGCGCGTTGACCTGGCCCCGATGAGGGACGGAGTCGCCGCTCAGCGTGCCCGCGTACGCCTGCGGGGCGTGCGAGAGCGGGTAGTCGTACCGCTCGTCCAGCCAGGTCAGTTCGAGCCAGCCGTCCGGGACGTCGCGCGCGGCGGCGGGCCCCCGTCCGTCGAGCCCGGGGATCACGTCGTGCTTGTTGACGAGGCTCACGATCCGGACCGCCGGATCCAGCGGCCGTTTGTTGTCGATCGGGGAACCGACGGTCACCACATGCGTGAGCCGGTACGTCGTCACCACGTCCAGGTCGCACGCGAGGTTCATGGCGGTGATGCCGCCGAGGCTGTGCCCGACGACCAACAGCTCGGAACCGGCCGGGACGCCGGCCCGCCGCAGCAGGTTCTTCACCGCGCGCGTGTACGTCGTGTCGGTGCGCAGCACGCCGTCGAACGCGCCGACGAGGTCCTGCGGCGTGCTGTTCGTGACCCGTCCGAAGCTGGTGCCGGGCAGCAGCAGGACGTGCCGGGTGGCGCCGTCCGCGCAGTGGACGCGGCGCAGCAGGGCGAGCCCGTGGTTGCCGAGCGCGGAGATGTCGTCGAGGTAGCTGACGATGTCGTTGGACGAGCGGGTCAGGACCCGGGCGAGCGTCGCGTCGGGCGGGACCCGTTCGGCCCGTCCGGGACCCGGGTTGAAGTGCCGGATGAGCCCGGCGGGCAGCCCGAAGAACGGGTCGGACGTCGGCACCCCGCCGCCCAGCGTCACCCACGCGAAGCTGTCGTTGGTCGGGTTCTCGTCGAGCAGGCCGTTCAGCGCGAGCAGCTCCATGATCACGGGGCTGACGGTGGTCAGCGTGCGGGTCACGCCCATGAGGTCGACCAGTTCGCGGGCGGTGCGCAGCGCCTCGACCCGGCGGCCCGCGACGACGGCGGCCGTGAGCCGGCGGGCCAGCGGCTCCGCCAGGTTCGGGTGGTCGCGGGTCGCCGCCTCGATGCGCAGCGCGAACGCGTCGACCGCCATCGCCACGCAGGCGGGCCTGCGGCGCACCATCGCGCCCAGCGACCGGAACGTCTCGCCGACGACGCCGCCGTTCGCGGCGAGACCGAGACCCGCGGGGTTGGTCAGCGCGCGGGCGGCGGAGAGCGCGGTGGCGAGCCCCCATCCGGGGCGGCGCAACGCTTCGAGGCCCACCCGCCAGCTGGACGCGGCCGCGGTCAGTTCGGCTCCGGTCCTGCGGGCGGCGAGCGCGGCGTCGGCGAGCAGCACCGACGCCGCGATCATCAACTCGGCCTCGGTCCGTTCCGCGGCCGGGGCCCCGGTTCCGGCATCCGCCTCGACTGTGACTGTCCGGTCCGTCATCCGGCCACCTCGTCCTGTACGCGCTCACGTGCTCGGCCTGGCCCGCCCCAGAGCCATACAACGTGCACGGCAGAGCCCCGGCAGGCCCGCGACGGCCACTCGGGTGACTCACGCACGGTGAGGACGGCGGGCCGTGTACCGGGCGAAACGGCGCCGAACCGCTCCCCGGCCCCAACTGCCGGTACTGGGCGGGAAGTTCACACAGGCGGCCCGACGCGCTCCCCGGCGGCGACGACAGTGAACGTGCCCTGCCGGACCTACGCCGCCGCCACCGAGACCTGCTCATCGAGCGCCGCCCGCAACCAGTCGTGCGCGGACCCGGGCGTCGGCTCCGGCGGCCCGCCCGCGGGCGTCGTCAGCTCGGCGACCAGCTCCCAGTACCCGTCGAGCCGCGGGTCCACCGCGAGCTGCCCGGCGAGCCCGCGCCGGAAGTCCGGGCTGTCGCGCACTCCGACCACCCGCGCGTACGTCTCCACGAAACAGTCAAGTGCCCCTCCCGCACGCGGAGTTCGGCCGAGCCGCAGATCCTCGTACGCCAGCTCGTAGGCCTCGGCGAGACCGGCGTACAGGAGCGCCGACTCACGGGCGCCGGCCTCGCGGTGCGCGGCGGGCTGGCTCGGGGCGGCGTCCGTGCACGGGCGGGTCACCAGCGCGTAGAGCCGCGCGAAGGCGAGCACCTGGGCCGGCGTCGGATCGTCCGGCGGCTGCGGCACCGCCACCTCCAGGAACGCCGCCCGCGCCGCCGCCGGCATCCGCGGCGGCAGCCAGCCGCGCCAGAACCCGGCCACCGGCGCCGTGCTCGGCGGTGCCCCCACCGCCCCGACGAGCCGCAACCGGTCGGCGCGCTCCTGCGGCGGACACTCCTGTACGAGGTGGAGGGCGGCCTCCTGCCAGCGCAGCGCGCGCAGCTGTGTCCCGAGGGTGCGCAACTGCCCGGCGACGGCGTCCTCCAGGACGGCCTGTGCCCCGGACCGCTCCTCGACGACCCGGCCGACCTCCGCGACCGGCAGGCCGAGTTCGCGCAAGGAGCGGATCAGGCGCAGGCGTTCCAGGGCGGCGGGACCGTAGCGCCGATGGCCGCCGGCGCTGCGCGCCTGTTCCGGCAGCAGACCCCGGTCCGAGTAGAAACGCACGGTCTTGACGGTCGTGCCCGCGTGCTCGGCGAGCTCCCCGATGCTCCACAGGCCGTCCGGCGGCAGCGTCACTTGAACCTCCCTCTGGGGGAGTTCCTAACCTACCGGCCGACGCATCGAGACCCCTTGGGGCCTCTTGAGAGGAGCGGGCATGACCGTGTTCATTCTGGTGCCGGGTGTGTTCACCGGCGCAGCCGTGTGGGACGCGACGGCCGGGGAGCTCGCGGCCGCCGGGGCGAAGGTCCACGTCGTGGACCCGGCGAGCGGGAGCGGGGTGGACCTGGAGACGCACATCGGCCAGGTCGTCGAGGCGATCGACGCCGCCGGCTCCGCGGCCGACCGGGACGTCGTGCTGGTCGGCCACGACTACGGGGCGCACCCGGTGCTCGGCGCAGCGGACCGCAGGGCGCCGCGCATCGCCCGCATCGTCTACGTCGACTCCGCCCTGCCGCGCGACGGCGACCCCGCCCTCGCGGGCGTCCCCGACCAGGAACTGCGCGAACGGCTCACGGCCGAGGGGCCGGACGGCGCCGATCTGCCGGTGCCCGCGACAGCGGGGGAGTGGCAGCGGTGGGGCAGTACGGCCGGTGTCCCCGACGCCGCCCGGGACCGGCTGACCGCGCTCGGCTCGCCGCAACCGCTCGGCACCCTGCTCCAGCCGCTGCGGCTGACGGGCGCGGCGGCCGAGATCCCGAGCACGGGGGTGCTCTGCGCGGAGAACGGCAGCACTCTCGCCATGGTCCGTATCGTCGTGAGCCTCGGCGACCCCGCCCTCCAGGTACTGACCCGACCCGGGGTGACCTTCTTCGAACTGCCCACCGGACACTGGCCGATGCTCTCCTGCCCGGCACAACTCGCCGACGTCCTGCTGCGCGCGGCGGCCGGGGAGGGTGAGCGGCTGACGCCGCCCGAGAGCGAGGAGGAGCCCCAACTTCCCGCCTACCAGCGGCCGTTCCTGCTCGACGTCCCCGACGTCCCGCGCGAGCGCACCGGAAACGTGGACCTCTACCTCCCTGAAGACACAGACGCCGAAGGCCCGCGGCCCGCGATCGTCTTCGTGCACGGCGGCCCCGTCCCCGAGGGCGTCACCCCCACCCCGCGCGACTGGGAGACCCTCCGGGGGTACGGGCGCTACGCGGCCGGTCACGGTGTGGTGGGCGCGACCCTCGACCACCGCCTCCACGACGTGACCGACTATCCGCGGTCCGCCGCGGACGTGGCCGAGGCGGTGGAGCGGATCCGCGCCGACCCGCGCGTCGACGCGGACCGCGTCGCGCTGTGGTTCCTGTCGGGCGGCGGGCTGCTGACCGCGGAGTGGATCAGCGCCCGGCCCGGCTGGCTGTGCTGTCTCGCCGCCTGCTACCCGATCATGGCGCCGATGCCCAACTGGGGCCTGCCGCCGGGCCGGTTCCGCCCGGTGGAGGCGGTGGCCGGGGCCGGTCCGGACGCCCCGCCCTTCGTCCTGCTGCGCGCGGGCCTCGAAGCGCCCGCGATCGCGGCGACGGTCGCCGGGTTCGTGACGGCGGCCGAATCCGCGGGCGCCCCGGTCGAGATCATCGACGTACCGAACGGCCACCACGGTTTCGAGGGCCTGGACCCCACCGAGGAGACGCGGCGGGCCGTGCGCTCCGCGGTGGCGCGGGTCCTCGACCGGCTCGGGGCACGGCCCGCCTGATCCGGGGCGCGGATTGCGCAGAACCGCCCCCGTGCCCGTCCTCGTCCGTTCCAATGGAGTGCTTGGGGCGGACGGGGAGGAACGGCATGCCGGGGAGCGAGATGAGGCTCGGGCTCGAGGGCGAGTTCGAGCGGGAGGTGTACGCGGAGGTGCTCGGCGTCGCCCTCGACCGGCCCGACGTGGTGGAGCGCATCGGGGTGCGGCCCGGTGTGACCCGGGCGACCGTCGAGCACTTCATGACCACCGACCCCGAGCTCGGCAGGGCGCTGGACCGGCGCGGCCGCTTCCTCGTGGGCGCCCGCCGCACCCAGGCCGTCGTCCGGGCGCAGCACCGCAAGGTCGTGAACGCCCGGCGCTGGGCGCAGCGGAACCGCGAGGTGCGCGGCGCGGGGGGCGCGCGGCCGTGGTGGCGGACGGGAACGCGCAGGCTGCGCGGGTTCGCGCTGTGCTGCGTGCTCCTGGCCGCCGCGTTCTTCGGCCGCAGTGTCGCGGGCGTCGTCCTGCTGCTCTTCCTCCTGGCGCTCGGCGCGGTCGCCCGGTGGCGGACGGACCCCGTCCTGCGGGCGCGCTCCGCCGTACCGGGCGGTGACCTGGTCCTCGGCGTGGTCGGCGCCGCCGCCGTCCTCCTCCTCGGCGGGCTGCTCCTCGGCGGCGCCTGGCCGGTGTTCCTCGTCGCGACCACCGTCCTCGGCGCCGCCGTGGCCCGGCACCCCGCGTCCAGGGAAGGGCTGGGGAAAGCGGCCGAGGCGGTGTCGGGACTCCTCGTGATCGCGCCGGCCCTCTTGCTCTGCGAGATCCAACTCCAGCTGTGGCGGCGGGAGTTCCGCCGCGTCGACCTCGCCCCGGACGTCCACGCCCTGATCGAGGACCTCCTCCACTCGGACCCCGCTCAGGTGTGGATACCGAGGGACGCCACCGGTCTCCAGCAAGGGCACGCCAGCGAACTCGTCGTCCCCGTCGACTCGATGAAGCGGCTCGACACCAAGCTGGACCAGTTGCAAGGCGGCACCGTCGCCGTCAGCGGCCCGCGCGGCGCCGGCAAGTCGACGCTGCTGGGCAGCACCGCACGGCCCGAGGACTTCTCGGTGCTCGTGCAGGCCCCGGCGGGATACGCGGCGCACGACTTCCTGCTCCTGCTGTTCACCACCGTCTGCGAGCGGTACATCGAGTGGCGCGGACACCAGGCGCCCCGCTACGACGACCTGTCCCGGTTCCGCAGGATGCTGCGCAACGCCACCGGCCGCTCGCGCCGCCTGGTGGGCCGCACCGTCGTCCTCCTCCTGGCGTTCGTCCTCCTGGCCTTCGGCGTCGCGCCCGGCCTGCGCGCCCTCCAGGACTGGAACGGCGGTGTACTCCTGCACGGCGTCGAGGACACGGTACGGATCGGGCGGGAGGCCGCCGAGAACTCCTGGGCGGGCAGCCGCCCGACCGCCGCCCTGCTCCTGCTGCTCGCCGCGTTCCTGCTCTTCCGGCTGAGCCGGGCCAGCTGGCTCGGCCCGGGGCTCCGGCTGCTGTGGAACGCCGTCTGCGTCCTCGGCGGTCTCTCCCTCGTGTGCTGGAGCCTCGTCGACTTCCTGTACGACGACAGCATCACCCGGCACTGGGCCGAGTTCAGGCACAGCGGCCCCCGGGACGAGGACGGCAATCCGACCGACGGGCACCTGGCGCTCCTGATGCTCACCTTCGTGCCGCTGCTCGTGGCCTCGCACTGGTACGGCAAGAGCAAGACCCTGATGCGGGACGGCGGGGAGCGGTGGAAGGGCTGGGGCGCCGTCGCCGTCACCGCCGCGGCGACCGTGGGCGGTATCGCCGCGCCGCTGGGCTACCTGTGGCACAACGCGTACACCCGGCCCATCGTCCTCGACACCGGCAACCTGCCCCGCTCGGCCCTCTTCGCCCTCGGCGCCGTCCTCCTGAACGTGCGGGTGCGGCTGCGGCACGCGCCCGACGTGCCGGACCTGGTGCAGGACTGCCGTACGCAACTGCTGCGGCTGCGCACCGTGCAGACCGCCACGACGACCCTGACCGGTACGGCTCCCGTCGTCGCCCTCGGCAGTTCGCACGCCGCCTCCGTCACCTCGCTGCCGCCCCGGTTCCCTGAACTGGTCGAGGACTTCAGGAACCTGCTCGCCCGGATCGCGCTCGCCGCCCACGAGCAGGACAAGCGGGTCGTGATCGCCGTCGACGAACTCGACCGGCTCGGCACCGACACCCGCGCCCTGGAGTTCCTCGGCGAGATCAAGGCCGTCCTCGGCATCCCGCACGTCCACTTCCTGCTCTCCGTCGCCGAGGACGTCGGCGCCGCCTTCATCCGGCGCGGCCTGCCGCACCGCGACGCCACCGACAGCTCCCTCGACGACGTCCTGCACGTACAGCCGTGCACCCTGGAGGCGTCCCGGGCCATCCTCGACCGGCGCGCCGAGGGCATCCCCGAGCCGTACGTGCTGCTCGCGCACGCCCTGTCCGGCGGTATCCCGCGCGACCTGATCCGCTACGCCCGGCGCATCGTGGAGATGCAGCAGCACACCAACTCGCACGAACTGGCCACCGTCTGCCACCGCCTCGTCGTCGAGGAACTCGCCGACACGCTGGCCGGGTTCCGCATTCTGCTCGGCAAACAGGAGTGGTCCGCGCAGAGCAGCGAGGTGCTCACCCGCTTCCGTGGACTCACGACGCTGCTGCGCACCTCGACCGTGGCGTCCGAGACGCGGAACGGGGCGCTCATCGAGGCCCTCCAGAACTTCGCGTTCCACCCGTTGCCGCCGGCGCCCGGCATCCCGGAGAGCGCGGTCAGGCTGGTCGACGAGGCCACCGCGTACGCGTACCTCGCGCTGACCTTCCTCGAGGTGTTCGCGGGTCCGGGCTTCGCCGCGCGGCGCCTCGTGGCCGCCGCGGCCGGGCCGGACGGCGACCCCAACCTGCTGGCCGAGGCCCGTCAGGAGCTGGCCGTCTCCCCGCACAGCGCCCGCACACTCCTGGACGCGGTCCGCAGTGCCTGGAGCCTGCCGGTGCCCGAGACCGGCGACCCGCTGCACATCGTCATTCCGGCCCCGGGGGCGGCGACCCCCTGAGCCGATGGCCGTGGGCTCACGCGGACTGCGTGACCTTGGCGAAAAATGCGGCGACGTTCGTCACGGTCCGCTCGATCTTCTCCTCCAGGGTGAGCGTCTCGTGCAGCCGGGAGCCCGACCCCGCGTCCTTCTTGCCGCGCACATACAGGGAGCACGCGAGGTCGCTGCACATGTAGGCGCCCACGGAGTTGCCCTGCTTCCCGGCCTTGCCGGCCTTCGGGGCGACCAGCAGGGAGACCCCGCCGGTGTGCGTCGTGACGCACAGCGAACACATGCTGCGCCGCGTCTGCCCCACGGTCGAGTGCGAGGCGCGCAGCGTCAGCGCCTGGAGCCCGCCGTCGATCTCGGCCACGAGGTAGCCGCGGTCCGGCGCCTGTGGATCTCGCCAGCCGAAGAAGTCCAGGTCGTCCCAGGGGCGCTCGGCCAGATCGTGCGGCACGGACAGGCGCTTGGCCTCGCCCTTGCTGCAGTTCACGAACGCGGACCGGATCTCTCGCTCAGTCAGGGGTTTCATATGTGTGAGGCTAAGTTGCCTAAAGGCTTTAGGCAAATGCATAATGAGCTTCGGAAGAAGAGAGGGTGGTTATGGCGCGAGTGGGTCTGAACACCGAACGGCTGGCGCGAGCCGGCGCGGAGCTGGCCGACGAGGTCGGCTTCGAACAGGTCACCGTCTCGGCGCTGGCCCGCCGGTTCGACGTCAAGGTCGCGAGCCTGTACTCGCACATGAAGAACTCGCACGACCTCAAGACCCGGATCGCCCTGCTCGCCCTGGAGGAGCTGGCCGACCGCGCCGCCGAGGCGCTGGCCGGGCGTGCCGGCAAGGACGCCCTGGTCGCCTTGGCGAACGTGTACCGGGACTACGCCCGCGAGCACCCCGGTCGCTACGCGGCCACCCAGTACCGCCTCGACACGGAGACGGCCCTCGCCAGCGCCGGTGTGCGCCACTCGCAGATGACCCGGGCCCTGCTGCGCGGCTACGACCTCACCGAACCGGACGCGACCCATGCCGTCCGGCTCCTCGGCAGCGTCTTCCACGGCTACGTGAGCCTGGAGTTGGGCGGCGGCTTCAGCCACAGCGCCCCCGACTCCGACGAGACGTGGACCCGCACCCTCGACGCCCTCGACGCCCTCCTGCGGAACTGGCCCGCACCCGACCCCCGTACGACAGAAGCAGGTTGAGTCATGAGCACCGAGCACCCTTCCTGGATCACCACCCCCGTCACCGCCGATCTGCTGCGCGGAGCCCTCGACGTCGAGCGGACCGCGCTCGGGCTGCTGCCGCACCGGCTGCCCGCCTGGGCCCGCGCCCAGAACACTGACGCGCAGCTGGCGATGGCCGAGTCGCAGCCCTCCGGCGTCCGCCTGGTCTTCCGCACCCGCGCGACCGCGATCGAGCTGGACACCGTGCCGACCAAGCGGGTCTACGCCGGGATGCCACCGCGCCCCGACGGCGTGTACGACCTCGTCGTCGACGGCCGCCTCGCCGGGCAGGGGAGCGTCGCGGGCGGCCACACGCTGGCCGTCGACATGATCGCGGGCACCTTCGAGCGCACCCCCGGACGCCCCGGCACCCTCGCCTTCGCCGGGCTGTCCGACGCCCCGAAGACCGTCGAGATCTGGCTCCCGCACAACGAGACCACCGAGCTCGTCGCCCTGCGCACCGACGCCCCGGTGGAGGCCGCCGGGGAACCGGGCCGCCCGGTCTGGCTGCACCACGGCAGCTCCATCAGCCACGGCTCCGACGCCGCGAGCCCGACCGCCACCTGGCCCGCGCACGCCGCGTCACTCGGCGGCGCCGAGCTGATCAACATGGGGTTCGGCGGCGCGGCCCTCCTCGACCCGTTCACGGCGCGGGCCATGCGGGACACCCCGGCCGACCTGATCAGCGTCAAGATCGGCATCAACGTCGTCAACTACGACCTGATGCGGATGCGCGCCTTCGGCCCCGCCGTCCACGGCTTCCTCGACACCCTGCGCGAGGGCCACCCCACGGCCCCGATCCTGGTCGTCTCGCCGATCCTCTGCCCGATCCACGAGGACACCCCCGGCCCCGGCGCCCCCGATCCGGCGTCGTTCGGGAGCGGGCGGATCACGTTCATGGCGACGGGTGACCCGGCCGAGACCGCCAACGGGAAGCTCACGCTGCGCACCATCCGCGACGAGCTGGCCCGCGTCGTGGCGCAGCGCGCCGCCGACGACCCGCACCTCCACCACCTCGACGGCCGCGAGCTCTACGGCGAGGCCGACCACGCCGAGGCGCCGCTGCCGGACGCCGTGCACCCCGACGCCGCCACCCACCTGCGCATCGGCGAGCGGTTCGCGGAGCTGGCCTTCGCCCCCGGCGGAGCCTTCGCGAACCGTCGGGTTAGCATATGAGCGCCGCCTAGCTCGAAAGATGCAACTGTGACTGTCAATGACGACTCGTTCACCAATTGGAAGCACCGCGAGGAGACCGCGGAGTCGATGATCCCGATCATCGGGAAGCTGCACCGTGAGCGGGATGTGAACGTCCTGCTGCACAGCCGCTCCTTGGTGAACAAGTCGGTGGTCAGCATTCTCAAGACCCACCGATTCGCCCGCCAGATAGCCGGCGAGGAACTCTCGGTCACCGAGACGATGCCGTTCCTCCAGGCACTCGCCACCCTCGACCTCGGGCCCTCCCAGATCGACATCGGCATGCTCGCCGCGACGTACCGCAGCGACGAACGCGGGCTGTCCGTCGAGGAGTTCACCGCCGAGGCCGTCGCCGGCGCGATCGCCGACGCCACGGTCGAGCGCGGCTCGGGCCGCGACGTCGTCCTGTACGGTTTCGGCCGCATCGGCCGTCTCGTCGCCCGCCTGCTCATCGAGAAGGCCGGCTCCGGCAACGGCCTTCGGCTGCGCGCCATCGTCGTCCGCCAGGGCGGCGACCAGGACATCGTGAAGCGGGCCTCGCTGCTGCGCCGCGACTCGATCCACGGCCAGTTCCAGGGCACGATCACCGTCGACGAGGCGAACAGCACGATCGTCGCCAACGGCAACACCATCAAGGTGATCTACGCGAACGACCCGTCCGAGGTCGACTACACCGCGTACGGCATCAACGACGCGATCCTCATCGACAACACCGGCAAGTGGCGTGACCGCGAAGGCCTTTCGCAGCATCTGCGCCCCGGCATCGACAAGGTAGTCCTGACCGCGCCCGGCAAGGGCGACGTGCCGAACATCGTGCACGGCGTCAATCACGACACGATCAAGCCGGACGAGCAGATCCTGTCCTGCGCGTCCTGCACGACGAACGCGATCGTGCCGCCCCTCAAGGCGATGGCCGACGAGTACGGCGTGGTCCGCGGCCACGTGGAGACCGTCCACTCGTTCACCAACGACCAGAACCTGCTGGACAATTACCACAAGGCCGACCGCCGCGGCCGCTCCGCGCCGCTCAACATGGTCATCACCGAGACCGGCGCCGCGTCCGCCGTCGCGAAGGCACTCCCGGACCTCAAGGCGCCCATCACCGGCTCCTCGATCCGCGTGCCCGTGCCGGACGTCTCGATCGCGATCCTGAGCCTGCGCCTCGGCCGTGAGACCACCCGCGACGAGGTCCTCGACCACCTCCGTGAGGTCTCCCTCACGTCGCCGCTCAAGCGCCAGATCGACTTCACGAACGCGCCCGACGCCGTCTCCAGCGACTTCATCGGCTCGCGCCACGCGTCGATCGTCGACGCCGGCGCGACCAAGGTCGACGGCGACAACGCGATCCTCTACCTCTGGTACGACAACGAGTTCGGCTACTCGTGCCAGGTGATCCGCGTCGTCCAGCACGTCTCGGGCGTCGAGTACCCGACGTTCCCGGTTCCGGTCACCTCAGCCTGACCCGCAGCACCGAAGGCCGCCTCCACCCCTGGTGGAGGCGGCCTTCGCGCTTGACCTGGGCATCTTGGGAAGCGCAGGATGAGGGCCATGTTCACGCATCGCGCCCACGCGTTCGGATCGGCCACCGTGCCGGACCGATGTGGTTGCGCGCGCAGCGGCTTGTAGCGGGCGCCTCCGTCCCTCGTCGCTGATCTCCGTACGCCCCGCCGTGCCCCGTCGCGGGCCGCGCGCGTACGGCTCCCTTCCCTCGCCTCACCACCGCGTGCCTTGGAGAGTGCCCATGTCCGTGACGGACACCCCGCCCCTGAACTCCCTGCGTCCCGCCCGCATCCCCGACGACGGCCTGTACGAGGGCCGGCGCGTCCTGCGCCGCACCCCCGAGCACTGGGACGACCGCCCGTACGAGCTGTTTGGTCTCGTCCCGCAGGGCGCCACCATCGGCGCCGAGATCCACGGCGTCGACCTCTCCCGGCCGCTGTCGCCCACGCTGCGGGCCGAGTTGAACCGCGCCCTGCTCGAATGGAAGGTGCTCTTCTTCCGCGGGCAGCACCTCAGCAGCGAGCACCAGCGCGCGTTCGCCCTCAACTGGGGCGAGTTGGAGACCAACCCGCTGCTCGCGCGCGGCGACAGCGACGACGTCGTACGGTTCGACAAGAGCGCCGGGTCCGTGCCCACGTACGAGAACGTGTGGCACACCGACGTCACGTTCCGCGAACGGCCCGCGATGGGCGCCGTGTTGCAGCTGCGCGAGGTCCCGCCGTCAGGTGGCGACACGATGTGGGCCGACATGGCGGCCGCGTACGACAACCTGTCGCACGAGGTGAAGGACCGCATCGACGGGGCCGTCGCCGAGCACGACTTCCTGCCCGGCTTCCGGCGGTTCTACGGCCCCGAACGGCTCGCGCGGTGGCAGGAGTCGTTCCCGCCGGTCACGCATCCGGTCGTGCGCAGGCACCCCGAGACCGGCCGGCGCATGCTCTTCGTCAACACCTCCTTCACCACCCGCATCCTCGGCGTCGAGCGGGCCGAGAGCGACCGGCTGCTGAGGCTGCTCTTCCAGCAGGCCCATGTCCCGGAGTTCCAGGTGCGGTTCAGGTGGCAGGCGGGCGACATCGCCTTCTGGGACAACCGTGCCACGCAGCACTACGCCGTCGCCGACTACGGCGACGCCCGCCGGGTCGCGGAACGCGTCGCCATCGCGGGCGACCGCCCGTACTGATCCATTGGTCAGCCGGAGAGCACGGCGGCGACCATCACATACGCGGCCGTGCCGCCGAGAACCGACACGAGCAGGTTGCGCCGCCACAGATGCAGACCGACCGTGACCGCGAGGGCGAGCGCGGTCGGGCCCACCCGTCCCACGGCGTCGCGCAGCGTGTAGACCGTGAGGATCGTCAACACGCCCACCGGCATATGGCGGTTGAGGTAGGCGACGATCGCGCTGGAGCGCAGCGGCGCGAGCACGGCGAACGGCAGGGCGCGCAGCGCCCAGGTGACCGCCACCGCCACCCCGATCGCCGACAGCAGGTACGGGGCGTCAGGCACGGCTCGCTCCACCGGTCCGGCCCGTCCAGCGGTGACGTACCACCAGACCGGCCGTGAACAGGCCGAACGCCGCAAGGAGGAGCTGACCGGGGCACAGGAGCCGGGCGAGCAGCGCGCAGCCCAGCGCGAGCAGCGGAGTCGGCACGCCGGGGTGCTCCCGCAGCGCGTCCAGGGCGAGCGCCACGAACAGCGCCGTCACCGCGAAGTCGAGACCGGCCGGCCCGTCGGGAACCCGGCTCCCGGCCAGGGCGCCGAGCGTGGCGCCGCCCGCCCAGTACGCGTGGATGACGGCCTGCGCCCCCAGGATCCGCCCGCCCGGCCAACTCGCCGCCCCCGCACGGGTGGTGACGGCCCACGCCTCGTCGGACAGCGCGAACGTCCCGTACGCCTTGCCGGCCGCGCCGCGTATCCGGTGCAGCGGGAACGACAGCGCGTAGAAGACGTGCCGGACGTTGACGAGGAACGCCGTCGACGCCACCGCCGTCAGCGGTGCGACGGCCAGGACCAGGCCGAGCAGCAGGAATTCGAGCGACCCGGCGTACACGAGGCCGGAGATCACGCTCGCCCACCACCACGCCAGACCGGAGTGCGCCACGAGCACCCCGAACGCCATGCCCATCGGGAGCGCGCCGAGACCGACGGGACCGGCGTCGCGCACCGCAACTCCCGCGTACCGCAAGGGATTTCGCATGCCGTCAACGCTAGGCCGAAACCGGCGACATATGGTTTCCGGATGTGTCCCCGGCGGCGGCCTCCACGCAATGATCCGGCACTCGATCCGATAGACCGCGACATTCTGCGTCTCCTGCGCGAGGACGGCCGCCTCACCAACGTCGAACTCGCCCGCCGCGTCGGCCTCTCGCCGCCGCCCTGTCTGCGCCGCGTACGACGCCTCGAAGAGGCCGGGATCATCACCGGCTACCGGGCGAGCGTCGACCACGAGGCCCTCGGCGGCGGCCTGGAGGTGATGGTCTCCGTCGAGGTCTCCATGAGCGACCTGAAGACCCTCGCCGACCTGGAGGAGACCCTCGCCGGGTACGAGGAAGTCGTCGAGTTCCGGAGGCTGTTCGGGCGTCCCGACTACCTTCTGCGCGTCCTGGTCGCCGACTACTCCGCGTACGAGGCGTTCCAGACCGGCAAGGTCATCGGGCTGCCGGGGATCGCGCGGGTGGTGTCCCAGCCTACGATGAAGAAGATCAAGGTCCTTGACTGAGACCGCACTTGGAAGGAAGGTCCACCATTCCGCCCTTCGCAACGAACCTGTCGAACCTGCGGATCCCCACCCCGGACGGCACGGCCGACGCCTTCGCCGCCTTTCCCGACGACGGCGCGCGCCACCCCGGAGTGCTGCTGTACGGGGACGCCTTCGGCGACCGTCCCGTGCTGCGCTCCATGGCCGCCGAACTGGCGGGCCACGGCTACTACGTGCTCGTCCCCGACTTCCTTTACCGGCACGGTCCCGCGCCCCTGCTCGACCTGCCTGAGTTCATCGACGAGAAGGCGCGGCACACTGCCCTCGAGAAGCTCATGCCGCTCCTTCACGGGCACTCCGGCGAGCGGATCCTGCGCGACGCCGACGCGTTCCTCGACTTCCTCACCGAACAGCCCGAGGCCGCGGACGGACCGGTCGGCGTCCTCGGGTACTGCTTCGGCGGTCTGCTCGCGGTGCGCACCGCGGCGGCCCGCCCCGGACAGGTCGCGGCCCTCGCCGGGTTCCACTGTCCCGTGGTCCCCGACGCGTCCGAGAGCCTGCACGATCTGCTCTCCTGGATCTCCGCCGAGGTGTATCTCGGCCACGCCGCGAGCGACCTGACGCCCGAGGCTCTCGACGAGCTCAACGGCGCCCTGGACGGTGCCGGGCTGCGCCACCTGTCGGAGATCCACCCCGACACCGTCCACGGCTTCACCATGGCCGACACCGACGCCTTCAGCGCCGATGGCCTGCGGCGTCACTGGGAACGGCTCGTGCCGCTTCTCGACCGCAACCTGCCCCAGAAATAGGCGAGGTGAGGGTCAGCCGACCGGTGCGACGGACCGGCCCGCCCACGGCGGTGCCGGTTCCCTCAGGCGGGCGAAGCAGGCGCCGATGATGTCCGGGAAGGCGGCCGCGCGGCCCTGCTCCCGGTCCACGTGGACCCCCAGGATCTCCGTCGTCGCCACCGGCTCCGCGTCCGGGGCCGGTGGCGACGACGGGTCCGCGACCACGTACATCTCGTGCGTGAACCGCGCCTTCTTCGCCGCCACCCCCAACACCCGCGTACGGATGGCGAGATGGGCGCCCTCGGGCACGTCCCGCAGATAGCGGATGTGCGACTCGACCGTGTAGAGGGAGCAGCCGGTCGACTCGCGGTACGTCGAGTCGAGGCCCGTCTCGATCATCATCGCGTCGGTGGCGTGGCCGAAGGCGAGGACGTAGAACGCCTCGCTCATATGGCCGTTGTAGTCGATCCACTCCGGCCGGACCGTGCGGTGGAGCAGCGGGAGACCGGTCATCGCGCACCGCCCAGACGGCCCGTCGCGCGCAGTACGTCGATGACGCCGCGGTCGCGCTCGCCCACCAGGTCCGCGTGGGAGCGGCCGTCCGCCGCCTCGTCGCAGCCCGCGACCACGGCGTCGTACAACTCCCGGTCGAGTTCCGGCGCTTCGAGCCGCGTCCACGGGGACTTCAGGGACGGACCGAAGTGGTCCAGCATGTGCGCCATGCCGCCCTCGCCGCCCGCGAGCGCGAACGTCAGCATCGGGCCCATCACCGCCCAGCGCAGACCGGGGCCCTCGGTGATGGACGCGTCGATGTCGCGGACCGTCGCCTCCCCGTTGGCCACCATGTGCAACGCCTCGCGCCACAGGGCCTCTTGGAGCCGGTTCGCGATGAAGCCGGGCACCTCGCGGTCCATCGTGATGACGGACTTGCCCGCCACCTCGTAGAAGCGGGCCGCCCACGCGACGGCCACCGCGTCGGTGCGCTCCCCGCCGACGACCTCGACGAGCGGAATCAGGTACGGCGGGTTGAACGGATGCCCGACGACGAGCCGCGACGGGTCCGCGGCGGTGGTCTGCATGTCCGTCATGGGGTAGCCCGACGTGGACGAGGCGATGACGACACCGGGCGGGGCCGCGGCCTCGATCCGGGCCAGCAGATCGCGCTTCAGGTCGAGCTTCTCGGGTGCGCTCTCCTGTACGAACTCGGCGTCGGCGAGGGCCAGTTCGAGCGTGTCGGTGACGGTGAGCCGGTCGGGTGACGCGTCCTCGGCGAGACCCAGCTGCGTGAGCGCGGGCCAGGCCGCGTCGACCAGCCGGCGCAGCTTGCGCTCCGCGTCGGGCGCCGGGTCCCAGGCCGTGACGTCGTAGCCGCGGGCCAGGAAGTGGGCGACCCAGCCGCCGCCGATCACGCCGGCGCCGACGCAGGCGATCCGGCGTACGTTCTCGGGAGAGGTCGTGGTCATCAGTGGTTCGCCTTCCTGAGGCCGAGGATCTCGCGGGCTTCGTCCGGGGTCGCGACGCGCGCGCCCATCGACTCCGTGAGGGTCACGGCCCGCTCCACGAGCTGGGCGTTCGTCGCCTTGTTGCCCCTGCCGAGGTACAGGTTGTCCTCCAGGCCGACGCGTACGTGACCGCCGAGCAGGATCGACTGCGCCACCCACGGCATCTGCATCCGGCCGATCGCGAAACTCGCCCAACGGGCGTTCTCCGGAAGCATGGTGACCATTGACTGCAAGACCCCCGGGTCGGCGGGCGCACCCCACGGGATGCCCATGCACAGCTGGAAGACCGAGGGATCGTCGAGCAGCCCCTCCGCGAGCAACTGCTTGGCGAACCACAGGTGACCCGTGTCGAAGCACTCCAACTCGGGCCGTACGCCCAGCTCTTGGATGCGACGGGCGCCCGCGCGCAGCATGTCGGGGGTGGAGACGTAGAGGTTCGAGCCGTCACCGAAGTTCAGCGAGCCGCAGTCGAGCGTGCAGATGTCGGGGAGCAACTCCTCGACGTGGGGCAGCCGTTCGAGGCCGCCCACCAGATCGGAGCCGGGCAGCGGGAACCCGGCGAGCGGCCGCTCCGGGTCGATGACGAGGTCGCCGCCCATCCCGGCGGTGAGGTTGATGACGACGTCGGTCCCGGTCTCCTTGATCCGCTCGACGACCTCGCGGTACAGCCTCGGATCCCGGGACGGCGCACCGGTCTGCGGATCACGCACATGAATATGCACGACGGCGGCACCGGCATCGGCCGCCTCCACCGCGTTCCGGGCTATCTGCTCCGGCGTGACGGGCACGTGCGGACTTTTACGGACGGTGTCACCAGCGCCGGTGAGGGCGCAGGTGACGATGACGTTTTCAGTGACAGTCATAGGGGGGAAGCCTCCAGATCAAGCCCAAATCAAGCCCCTCCGGCGCTTGAGGAGCGGGGTCCGGGGCGAAGCCCCGGGGGGTGAGCCATCAGGCCAGAATCGTGCTACGGACATAAGCGATCAGCGCGGCGTGCATGGCATCAGCACCATCACCGGCTCCGGACGCGAGGACCTGCGTGGCGAGCCCGTCGATCAGCGCGGTCAGCGCCAACGCCGCCGCCCCCGGATCGACCTCCGCGCGGAACACGCCCTGCGCGACACCTCTGCGCACGACGTCGGCGACGGTCTCCCGCCACTGCCGGTAGTACTCGGCGTGCAGCCGGCCCACCGTGGTGGAGCGCGCGGCCTCGGCCCACAGATCGAGCCAGACCGCCCACTGGACGCGCTGCTGCGCGGTGCGCGGCGTCTGCAACTCGATGAGCTGGCGCAGCTCCGCCGCCGCGTCGTCCGCGTCGGCCAGCAGCGCGGCGCGCCGCGCGGTGTCCTCGTCCATGCACCAGCGCACCGCGGCTTCCAGCAGGTCGGCGCGGCCGGGGAAGTGGTAGTGGATCGCCGCGGTGCTGGTGGCACAGGCGCGGGCGATGTCCGCGACCCGCACCGCGTGGAAACCGTGCTCGGCGATGAGCCGGACCGTCGCGCGGACGATCTGAAGCGGCCGCCCGCCCTCGACGGGCTCGGCGACCGGGGCGGCGTCCTCGCGCGGCTTCGACCCGAGCAGCCAGCCCGCGTCGACGCGGCCCTCGTCGGCGATCCGCGCCAGCTCCGCCGCCGTGAAGCGACGGGTGCCGCTCAGTGAGCGGGACAGCTTGGACGGGTCCATGACGATGCGGCGCGCGAACTCGCGCTGGCTGACCCCGGCGGCCGTGATGACCTCACGGACGCGGGCGGCGGTGTCGGCGCCGGTCGCGCCGACGGGGACGTCGTCGGTTTCCACGGGGCACGACCCTAACCTCGTGTTGAGCAGAACTCAACACGGCCTCGTCAAAAACCGAAGTTCAGGCGGTATTGCGATGCTGACTGGCGCATCAGTCAGAGCCTCAACGCCCCACCGCCACCCGCGCCGCGGGCCCCCTCCGCCCGTCGACCCCCACCGGCACCAACTCCACGACACCGGAGCCGCCAGGCACCCCCGGCAGCCAGTACACGTCGTCGTACGCCCGCCCCAGCCACCGCCCGTCGCCGGCCATCAGGTCGTAGTGCGCCACGCCGCTCTGCGCGAGCCGCCACGACAGCACCAGCGCGCCGTCCGCCTCCGTCTCCTCGACCACGAACGCGTCCGGCACACCGGGCAGCTGGACCTCTCCCTCAGCCGGACGCAGCGCCAGCTCACCCACGCGCACCGCACACGAGGCGGCCCGCCCAGCGCTCACCCGCACGGCCAGTGCCGCGATCGTCCGGCCCGCGTACCCGCCGAGCGAGTGCCACGTCGTACGCCAGCCACCCGGCGACGGTTCGGCGGCCAGCCAGACCTGATCCTCCGGCGCATCGGCGAACACCAGGCCCACGTGCAGCGCGACGTCCCCCACTCCCCGGGCCGTCACCGACAGCCGCTCGCCGCCCGTGACCGCCAGCTCCGTCTTGTAGAGCCGCACCGCCGTCGCCTCGCCGGGGCCGAGCGCGCCGGTCAGGAGCAGTGACGTACCGCCGTCGTACGCGTCCGCGTGGTCGAAGTCGACGCCGACCCCCCGCGCGCCCCGCGTCAGGAACTGCCAGGTGGGCAGCACGTCCTGGATGCCTGCGTCGCACCAGTCGCCGTCGTGCGCGCGCCGCCCGCCGAGGAAGAACGCCCGCCCGTGCCCGGTGTTGAAGCGCGTCACGAACGGGAACGCGCCGATCACGGACCGCTCGGCGATGTAGTGCGCGACCCCGTCCCAGGCGTGCGGCTCGTCCCGGTCGCGCCGCTCGCGGTCGTGCGGGAGCGTGCGGCCGGTCCGGCTCGGGTCCTCGCGCGGGCCCGACCAGTACTGCCGCTCCCGGCGGAAGACGGCGTCCTGGTCGTCGGGGTCGGCGTGCCCGGGGTGCAGCTCCCACACGAAGTGCGAGCCGAGCAGTGCCCAGCTCGTCCGCGCCCGTCCGCCCTCCGGGAAGACGAGCCGCGGATCGTGGTCGGGGTCGAAGCCGAACTGCTCGTTCTCGGTGCCGTGGAAGACGACGGCGTACGGGTCGAGGCCCAGCCCGGCGGCTGTCGTGCGGGACAGCTCCACGCCCTCCTCGGTCATCCAGTAGTTGGCGAAGAAGCTGTCGGCAGCGCCGAGCCGCAGCCAGTCCGCGTTCGTCCCGTCCAGCCGGTTGCGGTAGTCGAGGTGCCCGTCCGGCGAGATCGTGTCGTACCACTGCACGTGGAATCCCTCGGGTGCCCGCGAGCGCAGATACCGCAGCAGCCGCATCAGCCGGCGCGCCTGGTCCGGCGGCGTCTCGGCCTCGTGGTTCACGAAGTAGCCGTCGAAGCCGAAGTACACGGCCATCGCGATCAGCGCGTCCGCCACCGGGAAGGATCCGTCGCCGCGCTCCTCCAGGTACTCCTCGAAGTCCCCGGAGCGCGGCCAGAACCAGCACCCCAGGCTGCGCACGCCGTTGCGGTGCGCGGCGTCCGTGTACGCGGGGTTGGGCAGATTGACCAGGCCGTGGTCCGGCTCGTCGACGGGGGAGCCGTCCACGGGAAGCCCGTGCCACGAGCCGAGGAAGTCGCTGTACTGCCAGAACCGCAGCAGCCGCCGCGCGAACACCGCGTCCCGCCGGTGGGCCGTCCAGAACTCCCCGTCGTAGTCGTTGCAGAGGTTCAACACCTGTGGCCCGTACGGGAGATGGGGGCGGGCCTGCGTCGCCGGGAACGGGGAGATGCGGGACGCCAGAGGCACCCGGGAGCGGAAGTGACGGGCCCAGCGGTCCGTCTCCGGGGACCAGTTCCTCAGCGCCGCCGCGTCGTACCCGTGCAGGAACGGGCGGCCGTTCACCCTTCCCCGCCCGGGGTCAGGCGCAGCGTCACCAGCTCGAAGGGAGTCAGGCGCAACGTCAACCCGTCGTCCTCCAAGGGGCGTTCGAGGAGATCGGTGCGGACCACGCCCGCCACCGCGAAGCTCGGCGTCACCCGCGCCGTCGCCCGTGCGCCGCGCGTCTCGTACAGCCGCACCACCACATCGCCCGACCCGTCGTCCGCGAGCTTCACCGCGCTGACCGCCACCGCGTCGTTGTCGACCGTGACGAGCGGCGCCACCGGCGCGGCGCCGCGGACGGTCCTGGCCGGAAGGTTGATCGCCGCGCCCTCGCGCACCGCGTCGCCGATCGTCGCCCCCACCACCAGGGCGTGCCGGAAGCGGTGCACGCCCTGGTCGGTCTCCGGGTCGGGGAAGCGCGGCGCGCGCAGCAGCGACACGCGCACCGTCGTCGTCCGCGCGGTGCGTGTCACGTCGTGCCCGTACGTCGAGTCGTTGACCAGGGCGACCCCCCAGTCCGGCTCCCCGACGTGCACGAAACGGTGGTTGCACGCCTCGAACTTGGCCGCGTCCCACGAGGTGTTGGTGTGGGTGGGCCGGTAGAAGTGCCCGAACTGGGTCTCCGACGCGTACTGCTGTGCCCGTACGTCGAGCGGGAACGCCAGCTTCAGGAACTTCTCCGTCTCGCGCCAGTCGACCTCCGTGGCGATGTCGAGGCGCCGCACGCCCGGCTCCAGGGTCAGCACCTGCGTCACCCGCGAGTCCCCGAAGGAACGGCCGACGCGTACGGCCGTCGCCGACTCCGCGACCAGTTCGTCGACGGCCGTCAGGTCCGTGCCGGTGTTCCGGTAGAACCGGTCCACGTCCCAGGCGTCCCACTGGTTGGGGAAGTCCGGGTGCAGTTGCAGCAGATTCGCGGCCGTACCCGCCGGCACCGTCTCGCGCTGTGCCGCGACGTCGTACACCGAGACGAGCAGGCCCCGACCGTCGACCTCGGCCCGCACCAGGCCGTTGTCCAGCACGAACCCGCCCCCCGGACGCGGCTGAACACGGGTCGCGCCGTCCGGTGCCCGGCGGACGTCCGCACCCCGCGCCGGGACGCCGGAGCGGCCGTGCGGGGCCGCGTTGAACTCCAGCTCCAGCGTGCCCTCCCCGGCCAGCGCGGCCTGCGCCGCCGCGATGATCCCGGTCAGCTCCCCGGCGACCCGCGCGTATGTGGCCCGCGCCTCCCGGTGCACCCAGGCGATCGACGAACCCGGCAGGATGTCGTGGAACTGGTGCAGCAGCACCGTCTTCCACAGCCGGTCCAACTCCTCGTACGGGTAAGGGAATCCGGTGCGTACAGCGGCCGTCGCCGCCCACAGTTCGGCCTCGTACAGGAGGTGCTCGCTGCGCCGGTTGCCCTGCTTCGTCTGCGCCTGGCTGGTCAGCGTCGCCCGGTGCAGTTCGAGGTAGAGCTCGCCGACCCACACCGGCGCGTCCGGGTACTCGGCCTCGGCCTTGGCGAAGAACGCGGCGGGCGGCTCCCACTCCACGGTCGGCGATCCGTCGAGCGAGCGCAGCCGCGCCGCCTTCGCCACCATCTCGCGCGTCGTGCCGCCCCCGCCGTCACCGAACCCGGTCGGTGCCAGCGAGTGGCTCGCGTGCCCCTTCTCCTTGAAGTTCCGTGCGGCGTGGGCGAGTTCACTGCCCTGCATCGAGCAGTTGTAGGTGTCCACCGGCGGAAAGTGCGTGAAGATCCGGGTGCCGTCGATGCCCTCCCACTGGAAGGTGTGGTGCGGGAACGTGTTCGTCTGTGACCACGAGATCTTCTGCGTCAGCAGCCACTTGGCGCCGGCCGCCTTGATGATCTGCGGCAGCCCGGCCGCGAAGCCGAACGTGTCCGGCAGCCACACCTCGTCGTTCTCCACGCCGAACTCGTCCAGGAAGAACCTTTTGCCGTGCGCGAACTGACGGGCCATCGCCTCCGAGCCCGGCATGTTCGTGTCCGACTCCACCCACATGCCGCCCGTCGGCACGAACCGCCCGTCGGCCACCGCCTTCTTCACCCGCGCGTACACCTCGGGCCGGTGCTCCTTGATCCAGGCGAGCTGCTGCGCCTGCGACATCGCGAAGACGAAGTCCGGTTCTTCGTCGAGGAGCTGGGTCATGTTGGCCGCCGTGCGGGCCACCTTGCGGACCGTCTCGCGCAGCGGCCACAGCCACGCCGAGTCGATGTGCGCGTGCCCCACCGCACTGATGCGGTGCGCGGTGGGCGAGGCCGGCGGGGCGAGCACGTCGACGAGTTCGGCGCGGGCCGCCCGCGCCGTGCCGTTCACGTCCTGGAGGTCGAGGGCGTCGAGCGAGCGCTCCACCGCCCGCAGCACCTCCCAGCGGCGCGCCCCCTCGACCGGCAGCTCGGCCATCAGCTCGCCGAGCACCTCCAGATCGTGCACGAGCTCCCACACCGTACGGTCGAACACCGCGAGGTCCATGCGTGCGAGCGTGTACTGCGGCTCGCTCCCGGCCGTCTCCACATCGCCCAACTCCGTCGGCCGGAACGGGTGGTAGTCGAGGATCACGGGGTTCGATGCCGCCTCGATCCGCAGGTCGACGCGCTCACCGCCGTGCACCCGGTCACCGATCCGCACCCACTGGTTGCGCGGGTTGAGCCCCTTCACCGGGGTGCCGTCCGGGCGGTACACGAGGCCCTCGCACTGGAACCCCGGCATGTTCTCGTCGAAGCCCAGATCGAGCAGCGCCTCCACGGTCTCGCCCGCCCACTCCTCGGGCACGGCCCCGGTCACCCGGAACCAGCTCGTGCCCCACGGCGCACCCCACCGCGCGCCCACCGCGATCGGCTCATGGCCGGCCGCGAGTCCCTCCGCGACCGGCACCGGCTCACCCGGCGCATGCCACACGGACACGTCGAGCGGCACCGAGCGCGGATACACGGCGGGCCGGATGCGCTCGCCGAGCACCCGGCGCAACCGGGACTCGACCAGGGAACGGTCGTCATGCATGAGGCAACTCCCGTACGAGAAAGGGGGGGATGGCGATGAAGAGGGTGATGGGGGCGGTTCAGGCAACGTTGTCAGGCGTGACGACCTCGGTGATCCCGCGCGCCGCGAGATGCTCCGCGTCGGCGGCGCGGCTCGCGAGCACCGCCGTCGGACGCACCCCCTCGGCGGCCAGCGCGGCGAACGCCTCGAAGACCGGGCCGCCCGGCGCGCACACCGAGCGGTGCGGCGCGAGGTCGTCGTCGCCCGCGTCCACGACCAGCGCGGTGGTGCGCGGCGCGGGGGAGTGGTCGCGCCCGCGCCACTCGGCGGCGAGCCGCGCGACCGCCTTCCCGGCCGGTTTCACCGCGCCGTCGTTGGTCAACAGGCCCAGCGAATACTCCAGTTCGGGAAAGTCGGCCAGGTCCCGCGACACGTCGTGCGAGCACCACCACGTGATGCCCCACAGGTCGGGGCAGTCCAGGACGGCCCCGATCGTCGCCTCCGTGAACCGGTCCGCGTGCTCCGCCGGGATCAGCGGCTGCGGCGCCCCGACCTCCTGCAACCACACCGGCCTGCGCGGATCGTCCGCCCACGCCTTGGACAGCTCGACGAGATAGGCCGCGTGCCCGTACGTCGCCGGGCCGTCCTTGCCGTGCCGCTGCGCCGTCCCGTTGAACACCCACGAGTGGACCGCCGTCAGCGCCCCGAGCCGTGCCGCGTGCGCCGGGGTGAACGGCTGGTCGTCCTGGTACCACGACGCGTCGTACTCGGCGTGCAGATGCGTCCGGCCCGGCGCCCCTTCCTCGCACGCGGCGAGGACCGTCGCCAGCCACCTGCCCGCCTGCTCGGCGGAGATGCGGTCCGGGTCGGGGTGCGGGGGACCGGCGGCGAACTGGGCGATCTCGTTGCCGATCGTCATCCCGATGAAGTTCGGCCGGTCCGCGAGTGCCGCGGCCAGGGTGCGCAGATACTCCGCCTGCGCGGTCACCACGGCCGGGTCGGTGAACAGATTGCGCCGATGCCACGTCCGCGTCCACGCGGGCAGGAAGTCGAAGCTGGACAGATGCCCCTGGAGCCCGTCGACGTTCACGTCGAGACCGCGCTCACCGGCCGCGTCCGCCAGCGCGACGAGCTGCTCCACCGCACGCGGCCTGATCAGCGAGCGGTTCGGCTGGAACACCGGCCACAGCGGGAACACCCGCACATGGTCGACACCCAGCGACGCGATCGCGTCGAGGTCGGCGCGCACGGCGTCCAGGTCGAAGTCCAGCCAGTGATGGAACCAGCCCTGAGAGGGGGTGTAGTTGACACCGAAACGCATCGTGGAATTCCCGCTCCTAGGAAGTCGGTGTACCGGCAGCGATCGTGAGCCACACCGAAGGCGCACGTCAACAGGGCGTCACCGCACGGAAATTGGCCCCCTCCCGCCCTCTTGCCGAACCAGCTATAGCGCTTTAGCGTGCTCCGCACTCAAGCGCTTGAGTAACGACCGCTCACGCCACGACCGCTCACGCCACGACCGCTCACGCCACGACCGCTCACGCCACGACCGCTCACGCCACGACCGCTCCAGTCGCGATCCATGTCGTCCCGCATCGGGAGGAGGCACCTCGTGCGCCGCGTTCCGGCCAGACGCCCCACCATCAAGGACATCGCCCGGCAGGCCGGCGTGTCCGAGAGCGCCGTCTCCTTCGCGCTCAACGGCAGGCCCGGGGTCTCCGACGCCACCCGCGAGCGGGTGCGCCGCGTCGCCGACGAGCTCGGCTGGCGGCCCAGCGCCGCCGCCCGCGCGATGGCAGGCGAGGGCCCCGCCACCATCGGTCTCGTCCTCGCCCGCCCCGCCAGCACCCTCGGCGTCGAGTCGTTCTTCCTCCAACTCGTCTCCGGCATCCAGGAAGTGCTCTCCCTGCGCCGCTTCGGGCTGCTCTTCCAGGTCGTCGAGGACATCGACGCCGAATGCGACGCCTACCGCCGCTGGTGGGCCGAGCACCGCGTCGACGGCGTCCTGGTCGTCGACCCGCGCGCCGCCGACCCGCGCCCGCCGCTCCTCGACGGACTCGGACTCCCGGCCGTCGTCATCGGCTCGCTTCCCCCCGGAGACGACGGCACGGGCCACCCCGGCATCGCCAACCTGTGGGCCGACGACGCCCGCGCCATGGCCGGCATCGTCGAGCGGCTGCACGCGCTCGGCCACCGCCGCATCGCCCACGTCGCAGGACTGCCCGACCTCGCGCACACCCGGCGCCGCATCGACTCGCTGCGCGCCGAGGCCGAGCGGTACGGCATCGACGCCCGCTCCCTGACCACCGACTACTCCGACACCGAGGGCGCCAAGACCACCCGCCGCGTCCTCGACTCCGACGCGCCGCCCACCGCGATCGTCTACGACAACGACGTCCTGGCCGTCGCGGGCCTCGGGGTCGCCGCCGAACGCGGCATCCCCGTACCGGACCGGCTTTCCCTCGTCGCCTGGGACGACTCGGTGCTGTGCCGCTCCACGCACCCCGCGCTCACCGCCCTGGTCCGCGACACCGCGGCGTTCGGGCGGCGGGCCGCGGAGGAACTGTTCGCACTCCTCGACGGCGGTCCCGCACGCCGCGTCGAGGACGCACTCCCGCACCTCCTGGAGCGCGGCTCGACCGCGCCCGCCCCCTGAAAGCCCGTCTTGCACGACCGGAACCGCTGCGCCGCCCCCCACCAGGCCCGTCACACGATCAGACAACGATGTCGACCGTCGACCGGAGGTATCCGTCCCCCATGGCACCCACCTCGCGCACCCCCTTGACCCGCTCGGTTCTCATCGGCACCGCCGCCCTCGCCCTCGCCCTCACCGGGTGTTCCGCCACCCCCACGGCCTCCAAGGGCGGCGGCGCCGACTCCCTCACCGTGAACCTCGGGTACGCGGGCACCACCATCACCCGCAACTTCAACCCCTTCTCCCTCAAGGCCACCCAGGGCACCTTCGGCTTCCAGTACGAGTCGCTGTTCGGCTTCAACATCCTCCAGGGCGGCAAGTTCGTGCCCTGGCTCGTCACCAAGTACGACTGGGCCGACGGCGGCAAGAAGATCACCCTGCACCTCGACCCGCGCGCCAACTGGAGCGACGGCTCGCCGCTCACCGCCTCCGACGTCGTGTTCACCGTGGACTACATCCGCGACCAGAAGCTCCAGCCGTCGTCCGGCACCTTCGCGTACAAGAAGGCGACCGCGGTCGACGCGCACACCGTCGAGATCACCTTCAAGGAGCCCGCCTACTCCAAGCTGAACGTCATCGGCGGCCTCACCCCGGTGCCCGCCAAGCTCTGGAAGGGCAAGGACGGGCAGACCTTCACCAACCCGGACCCGGTCGGCTCGGGCGCGTACAAGCTGGGCCAGTTCAGCGCGCAGCAGCTCACCTTCGAGGCGCGCGACGACTACTGGAAGCAGAAGAACGTCCCCGTGAAGACGGTCAAGGCGCCCGTCGTCGCCGGGGCGTCCGAGATCGGCAAGCTGCTGCGCGGCGACATCGAGTGGAGCGGCGGCGCCGTCGCCGACGTCAAGAAGCAGTACGTGGACGCCGACCCGAAGAACCATCACGCCTGGTACCCCACCTACGGCGGGCTGTACATGTTCTTCAACCACACCAAGGCGCCGTTCAAGGACGTCCACGTCCGCAAGGGACTCTCCCTCGCCGTCGACCGCTCCGAACTCGCCCAGCTCGGCAACCCCGGCATGTTCAACACCCTCAACCTCACCGGCCTCGACTCCAAGACGCAGGGCAAGTGGATCGACCCGAAGTACGCCGACGCCGACCAGCCGAAGCCCGAACTCGCCGCTGCCTACAAGGAGTTCGAGAAGGCCGGATACAAGAAGCAGGGCGGCGAACTGGTCGGCCCCGACGGCAAGCAGCTCTCCTTCACCATCATCGAGGTCTCCGACTTCGGCGACTCCATCCAGCGCGACAAGGTCATCGCCGAACAACTGAAGAAGGCCGGTGTCAAGGTCGACGTGCAGGCGCTGCCGAACGGACAGGTGGACCAGCGCAGGCGCGAGGCCAAGTTCGACGTCGTCGTCGGCGGCGCCGTCTACGGCAACACGCCCTTCAGCTTCTACCAGGACATGCTGGCCTCGAAGAACGCCGGCGTGTGGTGCAACTACGGCCACTACAAGAGCAAGAAGGTCGACGCCCTCCTCGCCGACCTGGAGAGCTCCGGCGACGAGGCCACCATCAAGAAGACCTCGGCCGAACTGGAGAAGGTCATGATCGAGGACGTGCCCGCCGCCCCGCTCATCACCATCGGCGCCTCGGCCGAGTACAACAGCAAGAACTGGACCGGCTGGCCCGACGCCGACGACCCGTACGCCAACCCTGCCCCCTGGTCGGGCACCATCAACGCGATGGCGATTCTGCTCAACCTCCGTCCGGCGAAGGGCAATTGACCGCCATGGCCATCGATGTCGGCGCCGTCGTCCCGGCTCCCGCCGAGACGCGGGCACGGCGGCCCCGCAACGGCGCCGCCCGCTACTTCCTGCGCCGCCTCGGCTTCTACGCCCTCGCCACCTGGGTCGCCCTCACCCTCAACTTCCTCATCCCGCGCCTGATGCCGGGCGACCCGGCGTCCGCGCTCGTCATGCAGATGCAGCAGAAACAGGCCCTGTCCTCCGAGCAAGTGGCCAGCATCTACAAGCTGTTCGGCAAACCGGGCGAACCTTTGTGGGACCAGTACGTCACCTACGTGGGCCAGGTCCTCCACTTCGACTTCGGCATCTCGATCGCGTACTACCCGACCCCCGTGTGGGAGGTGATCCGCACCGGTCTGCCGTGGACGATCGGCCTGGTCGGCCTGACCGCCGTCCTCGCGTTCGTGCTCGGCACGGCGGCCGGCGTGGTGTGCGGCAGCCGGGTCGGCTCCCGCTTCGACTCGATCGCCACCCCCGCCGCGATGTTCCTCGGCTCGCTGCCGTACTTCTGGGTGGCGCTGCTGCTCCTCATGGCGTTCGGCGCGCAGCTCGGCTGGCTGCCGCTGGGCGGCGGTTACGACGGCGACCTGGTGCCGTCCTTCGACGGCCCGTTCCTGGCGAGCGTCGTCAGCCACGGCATCCTGCCCGCCCTCACCGTCGTCCTCTCCTCGGTCGGCGGCTGGCTGGTCGGCATGCGCAACATGATGGTGACGACGGTCTCCGAGGACTACGTTCTCCTCGCCCGCGCCAAGGGCCTGTCCAAGGGCCGGGTGATGTTCCAGTACGCGGCCCGAAACGCGGTCCTGCCGAGCGTCGCCGGGTTCGCCCTCACCATCGGCACGGTCGTCAGCGGCCAGCTCCTGGTCGAGATCGTCTTCGCCTACCCGGGCGTCGGCTACCTCCTCTACCAGGCGGTCACGAACGTCGACTACCCGCTGATGCAGGCCCTGTTCCTGAACGTGTCCCTGTCCGTCCTGGCCGCGAACTTCCTCGCCGACTCGGTGTACGGGCTCATCGACCCCCGCGCGAGGGAGACCCGCTCATGACGGTGCCGCGCATCCCCCTGCCCGAGAACCGCAAGGTCCGCGCCGGACTCGCCGTCCTCGCCGGCTTCATCCTCGTCGCCCTG
This sequence comes from Streptomyces sp. NPDC052225, assembly GCF_040679615.1. Lineage (NCBI taxonomy): Bacteria > Bacillati > Actinomycetota > Actinomycetes > Kitasatosporales > Streptomycetaceae > Streptomyces > Streptomyces sp. NPDC052225. The sequence goes on from NZ_JBFAVD010000013.1 coordinate 42,141, forward strand.
CTCGGCCCGTACGTCGTCGAGCACTGGTTGGGCCTGTCCCCGTCGGACATCCACACGGCCGACGCCCTGCAAGGCCCGTCCGCCTCCCACCCGCTGGGCACGACGGCCACCGGCGAGGACGTCCTCGCGCAGGTCGTCGTGGGCGCGCGCGTCTCGCTCCTGGTCGGCCTGGTCGCGGGCACGGTGACGACGGTCCTGTCCGTTCTCGTCGGCGTGAGCGGCGGCTACCTCGGCGGCCGTACGGACTCGCTCCTCACCGCGATCACCAACGTCAGCCTCGTCATCCCCGGCATGCCGCTCCTGATCATCATCGCGAGCTATGTACAGGGCCGCGGCGGCTGGCTCGCGGTCGCCCTCATCATCGGACTCACCGCATGGCCGTGGGGCGCCCGCCAAAAACGCGCCCAGACCCTGTCCTTGCGCCACCGGGACTTCGTCACCGCGGCGGAGATGACGGGGGAGAGCCGCTGGGGCGTCATCACCCGCGAACTCATCCCGAGCCTCGCCCCGATCATCTCCGTGAGCTTCCTCGGCGCGGTCGTCGGCTCGATGTTCGCCGACGCGGGCCTGGCGTTCATCGGGCTCGGCAACATCAACATCACCAGCTGGGGCTCGATGCTGTACTGGGCCCAGAACGGCTCGGCGCTCTCCCGCGGCGCCTGGTGGTGGTTCGTCCCGCCGGGCGCCTGCATCGCCCTGGTCGGCCTGGCCGCGGGCCTCGTCAACTTCGGCATGGACGAGATCTCCAACCCGCGCATGCGCCGCCCGGCGAAGGCGGCCCGCCGCCTGGCGGCGCATGCCGCCCGAGGGGCGCGCCCGAAGGTGCCGACCGCAGGTCGGCCTTTCAGGGGCGCGGGGCGGCATCCATCAGTGGCTCCGCCACGGGGCGCGACCAGCCACGACGAACCCGCACCGGCGAACGACACCTCAACCGCCCACGGCGCTTAGGCGAGGCCCATGACCCCCTCACCCACCCCGCTCCTCACCGTCCGCGACCTCACCGTCGACTACTACGACCAGGTCAACCCGGTCCACGCCGTCCGCGGCGTCGACCTGACCCTGCACCGCGGAGAGACCCTCGGCATCGTCGGCGAGAGCGGCTGCGGCAAATCCACCCTGGTCACCGCCGTCACCAGACTGCTGCGCCCACCGGCCGTCACCACGGCGGGCAGCGTCGTCCTGCACCCCAGGGACGGCGCCCCCGTGGACCTCCTGCGCCTGACGGAGCGCGAACTGAACACACTGCGCTGGGAGAAGATCGCCGTCGTCCTCCAGTCCGCGATGAACGCCCTGAACCCCGTGATGCGCCTGGGCACCCAGTTCACCGACGTGCTGCGCCGCCACCGCGGCCTGTCCAAGCGCGCGGCCCAGGAACGGGCGGCCGAACTCCTCGCCATGGTCGGCATCCCCGCCGACCGGCTGCGCTCCTACGCCCACGAACTCTCCGGCGGAATGCGCCAGCGCGCCACGATCGCCCTCGCGCTCGCCTGCGACCCCGACCTCGTCGTCATGGACGAGCCGACCACGGCCGTCGACGTCGTCATGCAACGCCAGATCCTGCGCCAAGTGGCCCGACTCAAGGCCGAGCTGGGGTTCTCGGTCGTGTTCATCACGCACGACCTGTCCCTCCTCATCGAGATCGCCGACCGCATCGCCGTGATGTACGCCGGTGAGGTCGTCGAGACCGGCCCGGCCCGCCGCCTCTACACCGACCCGCGCCACCCGTACACGGCGGCCCTGCGCGGCGCGTTCCCCCCGCTGCACGGACCGCGCCGCGAGATCGCCGGGATCCCCGGCTCCCCGCCCGGGCTGCGCACCCCGCCCACCGGCTGCGCCTTCCACCCGCGCTGCCCCCACCGCTTCGCGCCCTGCGACCACCAGACCCCGGTGCCGACCGACGACGAGCACGGCACGGTCGCCTGCCATCTCCTCGCAGGCCCCGCCCCGACCACCCGAGAGGACGGCCGGCATGCCCGTACCTGAGCCCCGTACCGCATCGGCCACCCCGGTCCTGGAGGCCCGCGCGGTCACCAAACGCTTCCCGTTGCACGGCCCCGGGCAGCACGGAAAGGAAGTCCACGCCCTTGAGGAGACGAGCCTCGCCCTGCACGAGGGACGGATCACCGCGCTCGTCGGCGAATCCGGCAGCGGCAAGTCGACCCTCGCCCGGCTGCTCGCCCTCGCGCACCCGCCCACCGACGGCGAGATCCGCCTCGACGGCGCCGCCGTGCAGCAGGCCAGGACGGCCCGCGGCCGGCGCGCGTACCACCGGCAGGTGCAGATGGTCTTCCAGGACCCCTTCTCGTCCCTGAGCCCGGTCCACCGCGTGCGCTACATCCTCGGCCGCCCGCTCCAGCTGCACGGCCACGCCTCAGGACGCGCCCAACTCGACGCACAGATCGCCCAGTTGCTGGAGCGCGTCAATCTCACCCCCGCCGACCAGTACATCGACAAGTTCCCGCACGAACTCTCCGGCGGGCAGCGCCAGCGCGTCGCCATCGCCCGCGCCCTCGCCGCCCGCCCCAAGGTCCTGCTCGGCGACGAACCCGTCTCCATGCTCGACGTGTCCATCCGCCTCGACATCCTCAACCTCCTCAACCGGCTCCGCGACGACGAGGGCCTGGCCATCCTGTACATCACCCACGACATCGCCAGCGCCCGCTACTTCGCCGACGAGATCAAGGTCCTGTACGCGGGCCAGCTCGTCGAGTCCGGGCCGGGCGACGCCGTCGTGGAGCGCCCCCTGCACCCGTACACCCGCCTCCTGCTCGAATCGGCCCCCGACCCGGACCGCGGCGGCCTGCTCGACGAGCCCGACGTCGTCGACGACGCCGAGACCCTCGGCGAACCGCCCTCGCTGGTCGACCCGCCCACGGGCTGCCGCTTCCACCCGCGCTGCCCGCTCGCCCGCCCCGTCTGCGCCACCGCGTTCCCCGCGCGCACGCACGTCGAAGGCGGGCAGTGGGTGCACTGCTGGAGCTACGACGAGGAGCACTACGCGTGAGTCAACTCCCGCCGGCCAAAGCCTGGTTCACCGACGCCAGGCTCGGCATCTTCATCCACTGGGGCATCTACAGCGTCGACGGAGTCGCCGAATCCTGGTCCTTCTTCCACGGCCAGGTCCCGTACGACACCTACATGGCCCAGCTGGACGGCTTCACCGCCGAACGCTTCGACCCCGACGCGTGGGCCGACCTCTTCGTGCGCGCCGGAGCCCGCTACGCCGTCCTCACCGCCAAGCACCACGACGGGGTCGCCCTCTGGGACACCCACGCGAACGACCTGTCCGTCGTCAAGCGCACCCCCGCCGGACGCGACCTGGTCCGCGAGTACGCCGACGCCCTGCGCCGGCGCGGTATCAAGGTCGGCCTCTACTACTCCCACCTCGACTGGTCCCACCCCGACTACGCCACGATCCGCCCCGAGGGGCAGGACCCCGACGACCGCGGCAACCCCTGCTCGATGCCCGCCGCCGGCGACGAGGACCCCGCCCGCTGGGACGCCTTCCTCGCCTTCCACCGCGCCCAGCTCACCGAACTCATCGACCTGTTCGCACCCGACCTGCTCTGGTTCGACGGCGAGTGGGAGCGCACCGCCGGGCAGTGGCGGATGGCCGAACTCGCCGCCTTCCTCGCCGAGAAGGCCCCGCACACCGTCGTCAACGGCCGCCTCACCGGATACGGCGACTACGCCACCCCTGAACAGGGAGTCCCCGTAGAACCCCCGCGCGGGCCCTGGGAGTTGTGCCTCACCATCAACGACTCCTGGGGCTACCAGCCACAGGACGACCACCACAAATCCCCGCGCCAACTGGTCCGCGTTCTCGCCGAGACCGCGGGCGGCGGCGGCAACCTCCTGCTCGACGTCGGCCCCCGCGCCGACGGCACGATCCTGCCCGGACAAGCCGACCGGCTGCGCGAGTTGGGCGCCTGGGCCGACCTGCACCGCGACGCCCTGTACGGCACCGGACGCGGCCTGCCGCACGGCCACCACTACGGCCCCTCCACCCTCTCCGCCGACCGCCGCACCCTCTACCTGTTCCTCTTCGACCGGCCGAACGAGTACGTCGTCCTGCGCGGCGTCCGCAACGCGGTGAGCGCCGCGCGGCTCCTCGGCAGCGGCACACCGGTGCGCCACGAACGCGTCGGCGGGCTCGGCGACGTACCCGGCTGGGAGTACCTGTACGTGTCCGACGAGCAGCTCGACCCGCTGTGCAGCGTGATCGCCGTCGACCTCGACGGCGAACTCGACCTGTACCGCGAACACACCCGCGACTGACCGCATGCGACTTCTGGAGGCGCCTCGTATGACCCCCGCCCGAAGAACCCTCAAGGCCGGCACCACGGCCGCCCTGCTGCTCGCCGCGTCCCTCGGCGCGGCCCCGACCGCCACAGCCGCCGCCCCGGAGCAGGCGGCCCTGCCCACCGTCTCGCCGACGCCGCAGCACCTCACCCGCGCGGGCGCCGACGTCCCGCTGCCCGCCCGCGCCGAACTCGTCGTCGACGACGGCACCGACGCCGCCGCCCGCACCCTGGTCACCAAGATCCTCAAGGATCACGGCGTGGAGCGGGTCCAGGTGACGGCGAAGGCCTCCGGCCGCGCCCCGCTCACCGTCCTGCTCGGCCCCGCCGCCCGCCCCGACATCGCCCGCGCCCTGCGCGGCACCGACGTCCCCGCGCACGCCGAGGGGTACGCGCTGCGCGCCGCGCACGGCACCGTCGCCCTCGGCGGCACCGACGCCACCGGCCAGTTCTACGCCGCCCAGACCCTGCGCCAGCTCGTCACCCGGCACACCGTCGCCGGCGCCTCGGTCTCCGACCACCCCTCGATGCGGCTGCGCGGCTCCATCGAGGGTTTCTACGGCCCGCCATGGACCACCGCCGAACGCCTCGACCAGATGGACTTCCTCGGCGAGGTCAAGTCCAACACGTACGTGTACGCGCCCAAGGACGACCCGTACCACCGCGACAAGTGGCGCGACCCGTACCCCGCCGACAAGTTGAAGGAGCTCGGCGACCTGGTCGACCGGGCCGCGGCCAACCACGTCCGCTTCACGTTCGCCGTCTCACCCGGCGGCTCCATCTGCTACTCGGACCCCGCCGACGTCAAGGCCCTGACCGCCAAGCTCCAGGCCCTCTACGACCTGGGCGTCCGTTCCTTCTCCGTACCGCTGGACGACATCAGCTACACGAAGTGGAACTGCGCCGGCGACCAGACCACGTTCGGCGCACCGGGGCGCGGCCCCGCCGCCCAGGCCCAGGTGGGCCTCCTGAACACCCTCCAACAGGACTTCGTCGCCACCCACGACGACACCCACGCCCTCCAGATGGTGCCCACCGAATACGGCGACCTCACCGACACCGCGTACAAGCAGGAGCTCCGCGCGCACCTCGACCCGGCCGTCGAAGTGATGTGGACCGGCACCGACGTCGTCCCGCCCGAGATCACCAACTCCCAGGCGCAGCAAGCCTCCAAGCTGTTCGGCCGCAAGGTCTTCGTCTGGGACAACTACCCGGTCAACGACTTCGGCCGCACCGCGGGACGCCTCCTCCTCGCCCCCTACGACAAGCGCGAGGCAGGCCTCTCCGACAACCTCAGCGGTCTCGTCTCCAACCCCATGAACCAGGAGGCGGCCAGCAAACTCGCCGTCTTCACCATGTCCGACTTCGCGTGGAACGACCGCGGCTACGACCGCACCCGCTCCGCCCGCCAGTCGGCGCTGCACCTCGCGGGCGGCGACGCACGCGTCGCCGACGCCGTCCAGGTCTTCGTCGACCTGAACCACATGGCGCCGACGTTCGGATCGACCCCGTGGCAGCCCCAGTCACCCATCCTGAGCGCGCGGTTGGCGTCCTTCTGGAAGACGTACGACACCGACCCGCGAGCCGCGCTGCGGGTCCTCGCCCCCACCGCCGCCACCATCGAGCGCACCCCCGCAGTCCTGCGCGCCGGCGTCCCCGACCCGCTCTTCCTCCACGACGCCGACCGCTGGCTGACCGCCACCGAACACTGGGGCGCGGCTCTGCGCCACGGCCTCACGGCCCTGAAGGCGATCAGCGCCCACGACGAGCCCGCGGCGGCAGCGGCCCGCAAGGCGATGGACACGGAGGCCGACACGGCCGCCCACGTCACGGTCGACCCGGCCGAACACCACCAGACGGGACCGGTGAAGATCGCCGACCCCTACCTCCAGGACTTCGTGACGAAGGTGGACGCCCTGCACGACACGTCGCTGGGCTTGCAACCGCTGCGTCAACTGGCCCTGAACAAGACGGCAGTTCAGGTCTCCGACTACGACCCGGGCGACGGCACCCGCCCCTACGGCGCGGCCAAGGCCGTGAACGGCGACCGCTACGACTTCTCCACCACGAGCGGGAAGGAAGCACAGCCCTGGTGGCAGGTCGACCTCGGCGCAGGCGCCGACCTGGAGCGGATCGACGTCCACAACCGCACGGACTGCTGTGCCGACCGGGTCAAGGACTACTACGTCCTGGTCTCCGACGCCCCCTTCACCGGCACCCTCACCGACCAGCTCACCAAACCCGGCGTCTGGTTCCACCACGAAACAGCCCAGGCGGGAGGCCCGACCTCCATCTCCGTCGCGCAGCACGGGCGTTACGTCCGGGTATGGCTCGCGAGCGAGAAGCCGGTCGAGCTGAACGTCGCGGAGGTGGAGGTGTTCGGCAGGTCGGCCGGGTGAGGCGGAGGGGGTGAGTCACGCGGTCGCACGTCAGGGGTAGTGCCGCTCCAGGACGCGGCGCACCCGGTGGCGGGGTCGTCACCGGGACGCCGGATCCACCGGCCGGCCGATGGACTCGAAGCGTCGCGGCATCGCGATGCCGCGCCGTACCCGGTCGTACAGCGCCGAGTTGAGGTGGACCGACGCCGAGAAGCTCCAGCGCGTCCGCGAACGACAGCATGTGCCTGACCCCATGCGACCGCACCCTCGTGCTCCGCCCTCACACCGGCTCCCCACCGTACGAGCGCGCCGCGGGAACCACCGCCACCTCCCGACACCCCTGGCCGCTGTGGCGGAAGCGACCCCGTGCGCCCCCGGCCGGCTTACCCTGTGTGCCCCCGAATGGCTTAACGTGTGGCCCGTGGACAGTCAGGGGAAGCGGGCGGTTCGGCTGCGCCTGACCGGGGCCGCGGCCCTCGCCGGCGTGTCCGGAGTGGCCGGGGCATGGGCGTACGCGCGCAGCGGTGCGTCCGCGTCGGACCTGGTGCGCGACCTCGCCGTCGGCTGGGCTTACGTGGTCGCCGGGATCATGGCCTGGAAGCGCAGGCCCGCCAACCACACCGGCCGTCTCATGGTGGCCGAGGGGATCACCTGGTTCTTCGGCAACCTCCAGGGCACCGCGGTCCCCGTCCTGTTCACCTTCGGCGCCTGGTGGGAAGCGCTGAACATGGCGGTGCTGCTGCACCTCGTGCTCTCGTTCCCCGAGGGACGCCTGACCACCGTCCTCACCCGCCGCCTCGTCCAGTTCGCGTACGGGCTCGTCGCCGTCGGCGGCCTGGTGCGCACCCTCCTGTTCGACCCGGCGGCCGACACCGGCGCGACCTACCTGGACTGCCGCGGCTGCGGTCCGAACCTGTTCTTCGTGCCCGGCTGGCACGGCCTGTTCGACACCTTCGACGCCGTGTACCACGCGGTCGGCTGGCTGATCTCCGCCGTCGCGGCCGTCGCGGTCGTGCAGCGCTGGCGGCACGCCTCGGCGGCCCGCCGCCGGGCGCTGCTGCCCGCCTGGTTCGGCATCGGCGTCGCCGTCGCGTTCCTCATGTGGGACATGCTGTTCTACGTCGTGCCGTGGCTCGGCGACGTCGGCTCGCTCGCGGAACAGGCCGTCTACCTGATGTCCGACCTCGCGCAGGTCGCCGTCCCCTTCGCCTTCCTCGGCGGCCTGCTGCGCATGCATCTCCAGCGCGCCGAGGTCAGCGGCCTCGTCATCGACGTCGGCACCGACCCGGACCCCTCGAAGGTCCGCGAGGCCCTCGTCCGCGTCCTCGGCGACCCGACGTTGCGGCTCGGCCTGTGGCGTGAGGAGAAGGGCGCGTACGTCGACGGGGCGGGGCGTGAGGTCTCCGCCGAGGGCGCCGGACGTACCCCGGTGCGCGCCTCCGACGGTCGCCCGCTCGCCCTGCTGCACCACGACCCGGCCCTCGCCGACGACCCCGAACTCCTCGAGTCGACCGCCGCCGCGCTGCGCCTCGCCCTGGAGAACGTGTGGCTGCGCACCCGTGCCAAGGACGTCGCCACCCGCATCGTCCAGGCCGCCGACGCCGAGCGCGGCCGCCTGGAGCGCGACCTGCACGACGGCGCGCAGACTCGCCTCGTCTTCGCCCTGATGTCGGTACGGCGCGTGCAGCGCGGCCTGGCCGACCACCCGGACCCGGCGCTGCGCGAGGCCGCCGACGAGGCCGAGTCGAGCCTGCGCCTGGCCATCGACGAGCTGCGCGGCATCGCCCAGGGCATCCACCCCGCCGTCCTCACCCGCGACGGCCTCGCCGCCGCGCTCGGCGCCCTCGCCAAGGAGGCGGCGCTGCCCGTCGTCGTCGCGGCCGAGCCCCGGCGCTACGACCCGCTCGTCGAGTCCACCGCCTACTTCACCGTCTGCGAGGCCCTGTCGAACGCGGCCAAGCACGCACGGGCCCGGGCCGTCAGCGTCTCGGCCCGGCACCTCGACGGCCGGCTCGTCGTCGAGACCGTCGACGACGGCATCGGCGGCGCCGACACCGCGCGCGGCACGGGCCTGCGCGGCCTCGCCGACCGGCTCGCCGCCGTCGACGGCGTACTGCACATACACAGTCCCGCCGGTGGCGGGACCAGGATCAGGGCGGAGCTTCCGTGCGGGTGATCGTGGCCGAGGACTCGGCACTCCTTCGGCAGGGGATCGTACGGCTGCTCACCGACGAGGGCGTCGAGGTCGTGGCCGAGTGCGCCGACACCGCGCCGCTCCCGGCGCTGGTCGCCGACCTCGCCCCCGACGTGGTGCTCCTCGACATCCGGATGCCGCCCACCCACACCGACGAGGGGCTGGTCGCGGCGGCGGCGCTGCGCGAGCGGCACCCCGGCACCGGCGTCCTGCTGCTGTCCCAGTACGTCGAGAGCAGCTCCACGGTCCAGGCCCTCGCCGAACGGCCGGAGGGCTTCGGCTATCTGCTCAAGGAACGCGTCGCCGACGTCGACGAACTGAGCAGCGCCCTGAAGCGGGTGGCCGCGGGTGAGACGGTGCTCGACCCGCTGGTGGTGGCCCGGCTGATGGACGCGCCGCGCCCGCCCGGGCCCCTGGACGAACTCACCGGCCGCGAGCGCGACGTCCTGGCCCTGATGGCCGAGGGCCGCTCGAACGAGGCCATCGCGCAGAAGCTGGTCATCGGCGGCAAGACGGTCGAGACCCACGTCCGCAACATCTTCGGCAAGCTCCGTCTGGAGCCCGACCTGCGCGAACACCGGCGAGTCATGGCCGTGCTGACCTATCTGCGCGGCTGACCCAAGAAGTCCCGGCTGTCCGCTCCGCTGGACGACGTCGTCCCCCGTTTCCCCCGTGGTCCCCCGTACGTCGTCCGCGGAGCGGTGCCGGACCTCCACAGTAGGCAGGCCGGGGGAGCGGTACATCAGGGCCAGCCCTGAGATGTGGAACGGCCTCCCCCTCTTTGATCACGGCATGTCCCTTTTTGCTCACTCGGAGCCTCTTCACAGGCGCCGAAGTGCGGGTCTATAGTCCAAAACTAGCACTGCTAATTTTGCCGTCTTCCCCGGAGCCTGGAGCCGCACGTGCGTCCCGTCCACTTCGCCGCCGCCCGCCGCACCCCGATCGGGAAGCTGCGCGGCGCGCTCTCCTCCGTACGCCCCGACGACCTCGCCGCCACCGTGATCCGGGGTCTGGTCGCCGACGCGCCCGCGCTCGACCCGGGCCGCATCGACGACGTCTACTGGGGCGCCGCGAACCAGGCGGGCGAGGACAACCGCAACGTCGCGCGCATGGCAGCCCTCCTCGCCGGCCTGCCCGAGTCCGTGCCGGGCGCCACCGTGAACCGGCTCTGCGCCTCCGGCCTCGAAGCCGTCACCCTGGCCGCCCGCACCATCGCGGCCGGCGAGGCCGACGTCGTGCTCGCGGGCGGCTCCGAGTCCATGAGCCGCGCCCCCTTCGTGCTGCCCCGCCCCGACGAGGCCCTGCCGCACACGATGCAGACGTACGACACCCGTCTCGGCTGGCGGCTGACCAACCCGGCGATGAAGGACCTGCACGGCGTCCTCGCGATGGGTGAGACGGCGGAGGAGGTCGCGGACCGCCACGGCATCTCCCGCGAGCGCCAGGACGCCTTCGCGCTCCGCAGCCACCAGCGGGCCGCCGCCGCCCGCAAGGACGGGCTCTTCGACGCCGAGATCCTCCCCGTCACCCTGCCCGACGGTGTCGTCGTCGACGAGGACGAGTCCATCCGCCCCGGCACGTCCCTGGAGAAGCTCGGCGCCCTCAAGCCCGTGTTCCGCAAGGGCGGTTCGGTCACGGCGGGCAACGCGTCGCCGATGAACGACGGCGCGGCGGGCCTGCTGCTCGTCAGCGAGGAGGCCCTGGAGGAGTTCGGCCTCGTCTCATTGGGCCGCTACGTCGCCGGCGCCTCGGCCGGCGTCCATCCCGACGTCATGGGCATCGGCCCCGTGCCCGCCACGCGGAAGGCGCTCGCCCGCGTCGGCTGGGGCATCGACGCCATCGAAGAGGCCGAGTTCAACGAGGCGTTCGCCGCCCAGGCGCTGGCCTGCGTCGACGGCCTCGGCATCGACCCCGACCTGGTCAACCCGACGGGCGGCGCCATCGCCCTCGGCCACCCGCTGGGCTGCTCCGGCGCCCGCATCCTCACCACGCTCCTGCACCGCCTGCGCCGCAGCGGCGCCGCGCGCGGCCTCGCCACCATGTGCGTCGGCGTCGGCCAGGGCAGCGCCGTCCTCGTCGAGCGCGCCTGAACACCCGTACCGGACAAGGAAGTCACGCATACATGAGCAGGTTCACCGGCCGTGTCGCCGTCGTCACCGGAGCCGCCCAGGGCATCGGCGCCGCCACCGCCCAGCGCCTCGCCGATGAGGGCGCCGCCGTCGCCGTCGTCGACCTCACCGCCGAGCGCGCCCAGGCCACCGTCGACGCCATCGAGGCCAAGGGCGGCACCGCCCGCGCGTACGGCTGCGACGTCACCGACCAGGACGCGGTCGAGGCGACGTTCGCGCAGCTCCACGAGGACCTCGGCGGGCTGCACATCCTCGTCAACAACGCGGGCATCACCCGTGACGGCATGTTCTTCAAGATGCCCAAGTCCGACTGGGACGCGGTCGTCAACGTCAACCTCACCTCGGTCTTCAACGGCTCGCAGGCCGCGCAGAAGTACATGTCGCAGGCCAGGTACGGCAAGATCGTCTCGCTCTCCTCGCGCTCCGCCCTCGGCAACCGCGGCCAGGCCAACTACGCCGCCGCCAAGGCCGGGATCCAGGGCTTCACCGCGACCCTCGCCATCGAGCTGGGCCGCTTCAACATCAACGTCAACGCCGTGGCGCCCGGCTACATCGCCACCGCCATGACCGCCGCCACCGCCGAGCGCGTCGGCTCCTCCGCCGACGAGCACCAGAAGCTCGCCGCCGACCGCACCCCGCTCGGCCGGGTCGGACAGCCCGAGGACATCGCGTCCGTCGTCGCGTTCCTCGCCAGCGACGACGCCTCCTACGTCAGCGGCCAGACCCTGTACGTCAACGGCGGCGCCCGCTAACGACTTCTCACGGCCCTGGGGCCTGTCGTCAAACTGCCGCCTGCCTCACGACGCCTGGCACGCACTCTCGCCGTACCGGGCACAAGGCCGAGTACATCCAGTACGAGGCCTTGCACCCGGCACTCCCCCCGGCCTTCGGCCGGGGGGACCCCCTAGAGCACGCACCAGACGCCGCGAGGCCGCCCTTCGGACGACGGCGGGAGTTTGACGACAGGCCCTCGCCGACCTGGTCCAACGCCGCACCAGCAGTCAGTACGGAACGGAGCACCACCCCCATGGCAACCCTGTCCCTCGCCGCGATCCTCGCCGACAACGCCCGCCGCCGGCCCGACAAGACCGGGCTCGTCGAAGGCGACCAGCGGTACACCTTCGCCGAGTTGTGGCTGCGCGCCCGCAAGCAGGCCGCCGCCCTCGCCGGCCTCGGCGTCCGCCCGGGGGACAAGGTCGCCCTCATGGCGCCCAACACCGCGGAGTTCCCGCGCGCCTACTACGCGGCGCTCGCGGCGGGCGCCGTCGTCGTCCCCGTACACCTGCTCCTGTCCGCTCAGGAAGTCGAGCACGTCCTCAAGGACAGCGGCGCGACCCTGCTCCTGTGCCACCCGGCGCAGGCCGCGACCGGCGAGGCGGCGGCCGCCGCCGTCGGCATCCGCACCGTCACGCTGGGCGCCGGCGGCGAGCTGGAGAAGCTCACCGACGCCGCCGAGCCGATCCACACGTACGCCACGCGCGACGCCGACGACCCGGCCGTCGTCTTCTACACGAGCGGCACCACCGGCGTCCCCAAGGGCGCGGTCCTCAGCCACCTCAACCTCGTCATGAACGCCACGGTCGACGCCTTCGACTGCAACGAGTACAGCCCCGACGACACCGTCCTCGGCGCGCTCCCGCTCTTCCACGCCTTCGGCCAGACCGCGTCCCTCAACGCCGTGTGGCGCGCGGGCAAGACGCTCGTCCTGCTGCCCCGCTTCGACGCCGCCAAGGCCATCGACCTGATGGTCGGCGAGAACGTCACCGTCTTCCACGGCGTGCCCACCATGTACGTCCACCTCCTCGCGGCCGGCGAGAAGGCCGCCGCCCTGCCGCGGCTGCGCGTCGCGGTCTCCGGCGGCGCCTCACTGCCCGTCGCCGTCCTCGAACGCTTCGAGGCGCTCTTCGGCGCCACCATCTACGAGGGGTACGGGCTGAGCGAGACCTCGCCCGTCGCCTCCGTCAACCAGCCCTGGTACGGCGCGCGGCCGGGCACCATCGGCCACTCCATCTGGGGCGTCGACGTCGAGGTCGCCCGCGCCGAGATCGACGACCGCATCGAGCTGCTGCCCACCGGCGAACTCGGCGAGATCGTCGTCCGCGGGCACTGCGTGTTCTCCGGCTACCTCGGCCGCCCCGAAGCGACCGAAGAGGCCCTGGTCGAGGGCTGGTTCCGCACCGGCGACCTCGGCACCAAGGACGAGGACGGCTATCTGCGCATCGTCGACCGCAAGAAGGACGTCATCATCCGCGGCGGCTACAACGTCTACCCGCGCGAGGTCGAGGAGGTCCTGATGCGTCACCCCGGCGTCGGCCACGCCGCCGTCATCGGCCTGCCCGACGACGTGCACGGCGAGGAGGTCTGCGCCGTCCTCGTCCCCAAGCCCGGCACCGCCCTCGACGCCGCCGAGGTCACCGCCTGGTCCAAGGAGCACCTGGCCAAGCACAAGTACCCGCGGCGCATCGAGATCGCCGACGAACTCCCGCTCGGCCCGAGCATGAAGGTACTCAAGCGGGAGCTGAAGGCGACCTACACCAAGGGGTAGCCGGGATCGTTTCACCATGTGGCGCCCCTGACGCGCGGCGAATAGTTGGGTCTAGCATCTGTCTTCGCCATGCACGACATATTCGGGATCACCCCCTGGGAGTTCACCGCCCTCGCCGCCGCGGCGCTGCTGGTCGGGTTCTCCAAGACCGCCGTCAGCGGCGCCAACACGGTCAGCCTCGCGATCTTCGCCGCGATCCTGCCCGCGCGCGCCTCCACCGGAGTGCTGCTGCCGATCCTCATCTGCGGCGACGTCCTCGCCGTCCTGACGTACCGGCGGCACGCCCACTGGCCCACCCTGTGGCGGCTCTTCCCTGCCGTCGCCGGGGGAGTGGTGCTCGGCACGGTCTTCCTCGCCTTCGCCGACGACGGGGCCGTGCGCACCTCCATCGGCGCGATCCTGCTCCTGATGGCGGCCGTCACCATCTGGCGCCGCAAGAAGGCGCAGGCTCCGGAAGTGGAGGACGAGGCCACGCGCGCGGGCCGCCTCAAGGCGCGCTCCTACGGGGTGCTCGGCGGCTTCACCACCATGGTCGCCAACGCGGGCGGCCCCGTGATGTCGATGTACCTGCTCTCCGCGGGCTTCCGGAAGCTGGGCTTCCTGGGCACCTCGGCCTGGTTCTTCCTCATCGTGAACTCGGCGAAGGTGCCCTTCAGCGTGGGCCTCGGCCTCATCGACGGCCGCTCACTGCTGCTCGACGCGGCACTCGCCGCGTTCGTCGTGCCGGGCGCACTCCTGGGCAAATGGGCCGTGAACCGCATCAACCAGCGCTTGTTCGAACAACTGGTCATCGCGGCAACGGTCGTGGGAGGCCTGCAACTCCTCCTGCGCTGACAGCCGACAGCGGACTGATGACTGATGACTGATGGCTAGGAGGCGGCGAGGGCCTTGTCCGCGTCGGTGCGCTGCGGCAGCCCCTGCGCGAGATCCTCGGCGAGCAGCCGCTTCGCGATCGAGTCGACCGCCGCCCGCAGCTCCGCGCCGGGCGGCCGCCCGAGGTCCTCCTCGATCCGCTTGCTCAGCCACTCGCCCCACGCCTGGGTGAGCACGGCGGCCTCGCGCCGGCCCGCCTCCGTGTGCGAGAAATACGTCCCCGTACGCGTCAGATAGCCCTCGTCGACCATCCGCTGGAAGACGGGCACGAGCACCTCGGGCGGCATCCTGCGACGCGCCGCGATCATGCCGAGGCTCGCGTGCCCGACCATCCGCGTGAAGAACTCCACCTGCATCACGGCCCACGCGCCCGCGACGTCCAGCCGTGTCTCCGACGTACTCAGCAGCCGCCGTGCGGTGTCCATGTCCGTCGTCTTCACGATGTGGCCCACGGCCCGCTCCAGCAGGTGCGCCGAGTCGCCGGTCGACGGCTGCGCGAACCCCTCGCCCATGTCGGCGGACCCGGCCCGCGCGGTGTCCCGCAACTGCACCTGCTTGAGGAACAGAGCCACGACGAACCCGAGGAGCGCGACCGGCACGGTCCACAGGAACACGGTGTGCAGCGAGTCCGCGTACCCCGCCACGATCGGCTCGCGCGCCGCTTCCGGCAGCGCGTGCAGCCCCTGCGGACTCTGCGCGGCCTTGGCGAGCGCCGCCGGATCGACCCCGGTGCCGGCCCGCGCCGCCTCCTGCACGCCCTGAGTGAGGTTCGGCTCCAGGGAGTTGGCGTAGATCGTGCCGAACACGGCGGTGCCGAAGGAGCTGCCGAGCGTACGGAAGAACGTCACACCGGACGTCGCCGTGCCCAGGTCCGCGTACTCGACGGTGTTCTGCACGGCGATCGTGAGGACCTGCATGCACAGGCCGATCCCCGCGCCGAGCACGAACATGTACACCGACTCCAGCCAGGCACTCGTCGAACTGCCCATCAGGGACAGCAGATAGAGGCCGACCGCCATCACCAGCGAACCCACGATCGGGAAGATCCGGTAGGTGCCGGTCTTGCTGACCACGTTGCCGGAGAAGATCGACGCGATCAGCAGACCGATCACCATGGGCAGCGTGCGCACCCCGGAGATCGTCGCCGAGTCGCCGTCCACGTACTGCAGATACGTCGGCAGGAACGTCATCGCGCCGAGCATCGCGAAGCCCACGATGAAGCTCAGGATCGAGCAGACGGTGAACACCGGGTTGGAGAACAGCCGCATCGGCAGCATGGGTTGAGCCGCGCGCGTCTCCACCCAGCAGAACAGGCCGAGCGCCACGATGCCGCCCGCGAACAGGCCGAGGATGACGCCGGAGCTCCATGCGTACTCGTTGCCGCCCCAACTCGTCGCCAGGATCAGGGAGCTCGCGCCGACCGCGACCAGCGCGATGCCCAGATAGTCGATGACCGGACGCACCGCCGACTTCACGACGGGGATGGTGCGGGCCGCGGCGATGACGACGACGATCGCGATCGGCACGTTGACGTAGAACGCCCAGCGCCAGGTCAGGTGGTCGGTGAACAGGCCGCCCAGGAGCGGCCCGATGACGGTCGACACGCCGAAGACGGCGCCGATCGCGCCCTGGTACTTCCCGCGCTCGCGCAGCGGAATGACGTCCGCGATGAGGGCCATCGACGTCACCATCAGACCGCCGGCGCCGATGCCCTGCACCGCCCGCCAGATGATGAGCAGCGTCATGTTCGTGGACAGGCCGCACAGGAACGAGCCCGTGATGAAGATGATCGCCGAGAGCTGGAAGACGACCTTGCGGCCGAACAGGTCGCCGAACTTGCCGACGAGGACGGTGGCGACCGTCTCCGCCAGCAGGTACGCGGTAACGACCCACGACATGTGCGCGGCGCCGCCCAGGTCCGAGACGATCGTCGGCAGGGCCGTGCCGACGATCGTCTGGTCGAGGGCCGCGAGCAGCATGCCGAGCATGATCGTCCCGAAGACGACGTTGCGGCGCCGTTTGTCGAGGACCGGCGGGGCTGTCGCCTCTGCGGCGGGCTGCGGGGCGGCGGTATCGGTGGTCGTCACCCTCGCAGGGTCACATCGGGGCAGGGCCGGCGCATGCGGGCGGGGTCCGGACCGGTGACACCGGCCCTGGTCAGGACCGGTGCGTCAGGCGCGGCGCCGACCGCGCCGCGTCCACCGGCCGCCCGGCCCCCTCCACCTCGTCCGCGAGCGCCGTCGCCCACCGCACCAGGCCCGCCGTGTCCAGACCCGCCGGGGGCTCACCCGCCCACCGCGCCAGCCCGTCCGCGCCGCGCCGCAGCAGCCGGGGGCCGCCCGTCGTGTTGCCCCGGGCCGCGTGCGTCATCCCCACCGCGAGCTGCGCCAGCGACCGCCACAGCTCGCGCTCGTCCGCGGGGCCCGACTTCCACGCGTCCTCGAAGACCTCGTGCGCGTGGAAGGGCCGCCCCGCGTCGAGCAGCGCCTGCGCCTCGGCGAGCGTCTCGGCCGGCGTGCGCACGACACCCTCGGGCTGTCGTTCGACGCCGGGAGCGCCATAGGGAAGGGGGCGGCCGAGACCGTCGCGGGGACGGGCGTTACGGGCCCGCCCCTCGTCGTCGCGGTCGCGGCCGGCGCTGCGCGAAGTGCTCATGCCCCGATTCTCACCCACGGGGCACGAGGACCGCGGAACGGGTTTCAAACCACCCGTGAGCTTGGGGTATTGTTCTTCTTGTCGCCGCCGGACGGAACACCGCGAGGCCGTCGACACCGGGACGTGGCGCAGCTTGGTAGCGCACTTGACTGGGGGTCAAGGGGTCGCAGGTTCAAATCCTGTCGTCCCGACAATTTTTGTCGGTTGTGGTTCGCGGTCTCCGCGGCTTGAGGGTCATCTTCGGATGGCCCTTTTTTGCTTGCCCTCCGGCGGACGTGAACGTCAGCCGGGGGATCGTAGAAGGCGGATCATGGCGTGGTAGAGGTCCGTACGTGGTGGGGCCTCCGGTAGGGGGATGACCGGTGCGTCCGTCGTGGCGTACGCGCGCAGCAGCTGCGCCGCGAGCCGGCGTGAGGCGCTGGAAGGGGGCGGGCCACTGGCGCGCAGGACACTGGAGTTGGCCATCAGGAGGATGGTGAGGTCGCGGTCGTCGACGTCCTTGCGGAGGTGGCCGGTCTCCTTGGCCCGGGCGATGAGGTCGAGGACACCACGGTCCGCTTCGGCGCGTCGGGTCTCGACGACGCCTGCGGGGAGGGTGATGGTCAGGACCTCCACGAAGTCCGGGTCCGCGGCCTGGAGGGTGCAGACGCACTGGACGTAGTCGGTGAAGCCCTGCCACGGGTCGGGGTCGTCGGCGCAGGTGGTCACGAGGTTGCTGTAGACGTTCACGCGGTCCATGAAGGCGGCCTCGATGAGGAGTTCCTTGGTGGCGAAGCGGCGGAAGAGGGTGGCGTTGCCGACTTCGGCCTCGCGGGCGATGGCGGTCATCGAGACGCCGAGCCCCTGGCGGGAGAAGAGGCGGCGGGCCGCTGCCAGGATGCGCTCGCGGTTGCGTTCGGCGTCGGCGCGCAGGGCCTCCGCGGGGCTCGGGCTCGGCGGCAGGTCGGCGATCACTGCTTGCTGAGCCACAGGTCGGGGCCGAACACCTCGTAGTGGAGGCCGTCCGCAGCGACCTGCTCGACCAATGAAGGCCAGGGGACCGCACAGGTACGCCGTGGTGCCGGGCGCCGGGACCACGCCCACCGCCTCGAACTCACCGAACTGACGGACCGTCTGCCCCACGCGTCACTGCACGTCTGGACGGTCACGGGCCGGTGGGGCGAGGCGGTGGCCAGGTGTTCCAGCATGGCCAGCATGGGGGTGACGCCGATGCCCGCCGAGGCGAGCAGCAGCGGGCCGGCGCCCTCGGACAGCAGGAGGTCGCCGAAGGGGAGGGAGACCTGGAGGGTGTCGCCGGGGCGGCCATGGGCGTGCAGCCAGGAGGAGACCTCACCCTCGGGGACCCGGCCGTCCGCGTCGTACTCCCGTTTGACGGTGATGCGCCAGGTCTTGAGGCCGGGGGCCGAGGAGAGGCTGTACTGCCGCATCTGGTGTGCCCCGTCGGGCAGTTCGACCCGGCACGCTCGGCCCAGACCGGCACCGCCAGCTCAAGCAGGGCGAGCAGCGCGAACGTGACGGTCCCGCCGTCGACCGGCACGGCGAGCCGCACCAGCCAGGCGACCTGCAGGACGAAAATGCCCACGGCGTACCGCGACGCGGACCGGCGCCGCTCCCGGTCCGTCCACGCGGCACGCACCCACTGGCTGACCATGGCACACCGCATCACCACGTAGCCCCAGGTGATGACGGTGAAATCCCCGTGCTCCAGGGCCCGGGCGGCCCCCGCCGCCATCACCAGCGCTCCGATGATCTGAACCAGCGTCAGAAGCCGGTACGGGACATCGTCCGTGTCGTACGCCGACGCGAACCAGGTGAAGTTCATCCACGCCCACCAGATCGCGAAGAACACCAGCGCGTACCCGAGCAGACCGTGTCCCGGCCTGCCCGAGAGCAACTCGTGCTCGAACGCGGACGACGCCTGTGCGACGGCGACGACGAAGCACAGATCGAAGAACAACTCCAAGGTGCTCGCGGCACGGTGTTCCTCACCGGCCCGGCGTGCCACCATCGGCCGGTACCAGGCGGTGAACACGTTCGTGGACTGACTCCCTTACGACCGGATCCCCGGGGCGTTTGTGACAGCTCCGCCCGCACGAACGACCGTCAGCGTCACATCGCCGTTCCGGTAGGACACCCTGAACGTGTGGCCGCCCGCGGTCAGGGTCCGCCGTTCCGGCAGGGACCGGAAGGTGCCACGGACCGAGTCGCCGCTCATGATCGTCAGAATCGTGCCCGGGGTGAGGGACGCACGGACGTCCAGGGTGAGTTCACCGTGCAGCACCAGTTCACCCGACGCCCGCACGCTCGTGCAGTCGTGGTCGCCGGAGATCGTGATGGCGAGCCGCCCCGCACCCCTGAGGGTCACGTCGCCGCCGACGGTCAGGACGTTTCCGGGTGTGATCTCGGTGAGGGTGACGGACAGCGCGGACGCCGCTTCCCTGGGCGACAGACCGGGCCGCAGGACGCCTCGGTGGACGTCGATGCCGCCGGCCACGGAACCGCTGCCGCCGAGCGTGCCGCCCTTGACGTCGATCGGGCTTGCGTGCGAGCCGGTGATCGACAGCTTCCCGCCCGCCACCGTCGTG
The DNA here is from genome assembly GCF_040679615.1 of Streptomyces sp. NPDC052225. Classification (NCBI taxonomy): domain Bacteria; kingdom Bacillati; phylum Actinomycetota; class Actinomycetes; order Kitasatosporales; family Streptomycetaceae; genus Streptomyces; species Streptomyces sp. NPDC052225. The sequence goes on from NZ_JBFAVD010000013.1 coordinate 61,801, forward strand.
CCGCCCTCGTAGGAGGCGTCGCCGGCGATGATCAGCGTCCCGGGGCCTCGCTTGGTCAGAGAAGCCGTGTAGAGGTCGTTGGCGATGCGGTGCTGGATGGCGGCCGCGCGCGCGTCCATCCATTCCCTGCGCCACCTGACGGCGTCCGCGTAGGCGATCTTGTCGTACATCTCGGGCCGGCCGTCGGTGATGGCCTGGACGTGCGGATCGGCCAGCAGGCCCTGCAACATGAAGGCCTGTTCGTCGAGCGTGCCGTCCGGCTTCAGCACATTGGGGCTGAACTCACCGGCGTAGGCGATGCCTTGCTTCTTGTAGTGCGCCAGCCACTGACGATCTTCCTTTTCCCTTTCCTTGATCGCGGTCTGGCTGATGTCGTTCGACCAGACGTCCACGGGGGCTTTGTCCATGGTGTAGGTCATGGGGCCCAGGAGCTGGCCGGGGCCGTACATGCCCTTGGCCAGATCGGGGATCCCCCAGCCCCAGCGTTCGTCCGGAACGCCGTCGGGAGCGGTCCAGGCGATGGATTTGCCGGAGGGGGAGGTCTGCCCGGCGCCGAGGAAGGTCACGCCGTCGGACATCTTGTTGTTCGCCGTGGTGCACATCACCTCGCGCACCTGCTTGGCGTCCATGTCCGGATAGCGGGAGAGCAGAACTCCCATCACCGCTGTCGCGACGGGCGTCGCCGGCGATGTGCCGTTCGAGTTCGAATAGCTGGTGTCACCGCCGCTGTTCGTGGTCCGAACGCTGTTGGACGGGGTGGACACGGTCCACCATTTGGCGAGTCCCGCCTCGTTGTACCCGAACTGCTTGGTGTATTCGGGGTTGGCCGCCGTGGGCGGTTGCACTCCGCCCACGGCTATCCACTGTCTTTCCGCCGAGGGGTTGAAGAAGGGATACGCCGGGCGGAAGTACGGGTTGCTCCAATCATTGTTCCCGGCCGACCTCACGTTGACGGTGCCGCTGTCCTTGATGGCGTGCCAGATGGCGTCCATGAAGGAAAGACCGGGATATTTCGGGTTGTACTGGATGCCGCCTTCCGAATAACTCTTCTTGAAGAAGAAATACTGGTACTCCAGATCCTTCAGGTGTTCGTTGGGTATGACCGTCGCCATTGCCGTGGCGCTGGCGCTGTCCTTTCCGGGCAGTTGGTAGGCGTTGGCGAGATTGCCGCCGACTCCGAGGTCGTTCCCCAGGCCGTCGAAGCGGGTTCGGTCAAGGGTCTGGACGTACGAGCCCCAACTGCTGTTGATGACCTGGGCGCCCGCGTCGACCAGGGCTTTGTTGGCTGTGTACCAGTACACGTAATCGTGGAAGGGTCCGTGGGACTGGGTATCGGAACCGCCGGTCCGGGCGACGTACATCGTCGATCCGAAGGCGATGCCGTGCTGCTCCTTGCCGTCGCGCAGGCCGGAGGTGACCCCGAGCATTCCGGTCCCGTGCCCGTAATCACTGGTTCTCGCCCGATCGCCGTCCACCGTGAACGGGGCGCCCGCGGTGAACGGGTTCGCGGGGGTGGCCGTGTTCCGATAACCGAAGCCGGATGTGCCGTACACGCCTTCCGCTCTCACCGGTATTATTCGCCCGGTCTGAAATGCTTCGTGCGTCACCCTGTAGCCCGAATCCATCATGCCCAGCGCGACGCCGCGCCCGCAGTACCCCAGGGCATAGGCGGTGGACGCGTTCACCGCGGCGAGCTGCCACGGGGAATTGACGTCCGTGCCGGGAGTGGCCGGATTGTGGCCGGTGTAATAGCCGTACTCCGGCGTCTCCCAACTGGCTCTGGCGGCATCCAGTTCCGCCGGGCTCGTGGCGACGAATCCGGGGTCGCCCGGGTACGAACACTGCGCGCAGCCCGCCGGGGAAGCCGGCCCGCCGTCCGTTCGGCCTGAGGGGGATGTCGGGGCGGTCCTGGACGATGCCGAGGCGAATCCGGCCGGCAGAAACGCGATGCCTGCTCCGGCGGCGAGGCCGGCTCCCAGGTGCCGTACGAACTGTCGCCGACTCGTGGATCTCTTGCTCATCTCTGGCTCCTTCTCGACGGGTCGATATCTCCGACGGACCGGGGCAGCAGGGCGCGCCTCGGCCGCATGATCGATACGTGCTGGTCAGGACGGAACGAGGTGCAGTTCAGCCAGTGCGGTGCCTCGGGGCGCGGCTGTCTTCGCCGGTGAGAAGGGAGCGAGCCGTGCTCGCATCCGTGTGGCGGCACACATGAACGGAGGGAAGTCCTGCCAGGTCGGAACGGCGAACCGCGGCTCTCCCACGCACAGCCTCCCCAGGTGATCAGCAGATTAGACTGCGGCGGAAGCGCCTCGTCAAGGGGGCAACTCCCGTGCGCCGGGGGGCGGTTGAGCCGTACACCGGCGGGGCCTCAGGCCGGGGCGGCCTCGCGGGCGCGGACCGCCGCCTCCGCGACCACGGCGTCCTGCCACGCCATGCCGCAGCCCTTGAACAGCACCGGCCGCGCCGGGTCGAGGTCGAGATCACCCCGCACCACCCGCGCCATCGGCAGCAGCCCGGCCGGCGCCAACACGCCCTCGGCCACCGGCAGCACGATGTCGCCGCACTCCCGCAGCGCCGTCGCCGGATCCTCCACGACCACCTGGGCGCGGGCGGCGAACGCCGAGTCCACCTCGCGGGCCCCCGGTTCGTGCGACCCGACCGCGAGGACCACCGACTCGGCGCCCAGGTGCGACGAGTCGAAGAGCGGGGTCGCGGAGGACGTGGCGCACACGACGAGGTCGGCCCGCCGCACCCACGCCGCACTGTCGGCGGCCGCGACCACCTCGTCCCGCCCGACGAGAGCCTGATCGACCCGCGCCGGGTCGCGCACCACGTACGTCACCTCCGCGAGGTCGACCCCGACGTCGCGCAGCGTCCGTACGTGTCCCGTCCCCTGCGGCCCGGCGCCGAAGACCACGCACCGCCACCCGCGCCCCGGCCGGATGAGGAGGGGAAGCACCGCCGCGACCGACACCGCGGGCGTGCGCAGCGCCGTGAGCGCGGCCCCGTCGACGACGGCGACGGGCGCGTACGAAGGGGGCCGGAAGACCAGATGGACCCCCTGGATCCGGGGCAGTCCGCGCTCGGCGTTGCCCGGCACGGCGGAGATCGTCTTCGCCCCGACGCCGAACGCGGACGCCGACGGCATCGACAGCAACTGCCCGTGCCCCTGTGGCAGTTCGAGGACGGTGCGCGGCGGATCGGCTGCCGGGTCGAGGCCTCCGGCGAGCGCGTTCCGGATCGCGGCGACGGCCTCGCGCGGAGGCAGCAGTCCGGCCAGTTCGGCGGCACCGATGAAGGCGATGGTCGTGGGCTGCACCGGCACGATGTGCTCTCTGTTCGTCGGTGGGGGTACGGATCCGCGTACCAGGGGCGGCATGAGCGTAGACGACGTGATGCGCGTCCTCAGGCGGGCCGGTTCGGCACCCGCAGTTACGGTGTAGCCGCCTTGCGGGGTGGGCTGCGCGGTGAGGGCGCCGTCGAGGAGCTCCGCGTGCTCCCGCAGGCCGATCAGGCCCTGCCGGGCGCTGGGCAGGGCGACGGACGGGCGGGTGGGGGCGGTGTGGGTGACGGTGACACCGAAGTGCTCCGCGTCGTGCCACAGCCGGACCTCGGCGCGGGCGTCCGGGGCGTGCTTGCGCACGTTCGTGAGGACCTCTTGGACCGTGCGGTAGACGGTGCGCTGGGCGGTGGTGCTGATGCGGGGCGGGAGTTCGCCGGTTTACAGCGCGGCCTGCCTGCCGCCGGAGGCGCCGCGTGGGCGGCGTGGGTCGAGGGGGTCGCGGGGGTCGTCACCAGCCTGGAAGGCCGCGCTTCGCGCCCGCCATCCGGCGATCGTCGGGGGCACCCCCGCCGAGCGGCCGGAGCGGCCCCCCATCCTGTGCACCTGGCCGCCGACTGCGTCAGCGCAGGTACGTCAGCCCCGGATGCGCAGCCCTGTACGCGTCGACCAGGCGGCGAGCCACGTTCACCGAGTCGACCAGCGGATGCAGCGCGAACGCCTTGACCGCTGTCGCGCGCGAGCCCGAGCGGGCCGCGGCGAGGATCTCGCGCTCCACCGCCTTCACCGTCGTGACCAGGCCCGTGGCGTGGCCGGGCAGTGGATCGACGGACACCGGGTGGGCGCCGTTGGCGTCGACCAGGCACGGCACCTCGATGACGGCGTCCGCGTCGAGTGCCGAAAGCGTCGTGCGGTTGCGGACGTTGAGGATCAGCGTGGCGCGTTCGTCGCGGGCGATCGCCCGCATCAGGTCGAGGGCGACCTTCTCGTAGCCGCCGGACTCCGTGAGGGACGCCTCGTCGCGCTCGCCCGCGCCCGCCGCCTCCCGGTTCTCCGCCATGTACGTGGCCTCGCGCTCCGCGCGCGTCGCGTCCCACGTCTTCAGGGGCGGGGCCGCCGGGTCGCGCATCCGGTCGTAGAAGCGGGCCTGCTGGTCGTTCAGGAACGCGCCGCGGGTGAACTCGGCCTCTTGGTAGGCGCGGACGGTCTCGCGGTTGAAGTAGTAGTAGTGCAGATACTCGTTCGGGACCGAGCCGAGCGAGCGCAGCCAGTCGGCGCCGAACAGCTTGCCCTCCTCGAACGAGCCGAGCAGCGCGTCGTCGGCGAGCAGCCGGGGCAGTTCGTCGCGGCCGTTCACCCGCAACCCGCGCAGCCAGCCCAGGTGGTTGAGGCCCACGTAGTCGACCCACGCGTCCTTCGGATCGGCGCCGAGGGCTCGTGCGACGCGCTTGCCGAGGCCCACGGGGGAGTCGCAGATGCCGATGACCCGGTCGCCCAGGTGCTCCGCGAGGGCCTCCGTGACCAGGCCCGCCGGGTTGGTGAAGTTGATGAACCAGGCGTCCGGGGCGAGCGCGGCCACCCGGCGTCCGATCTCCTCCGCCACCGGCAGCGTGCGCAGCCCGTAGGCGAGGCCGCCCGCGCCGACCGTCTCCTGCCCGAGGACGTCCTCGGCGAGCGCGATCCGCTCGTCGGCCGCGCGCCCTGCCAGGCCGCCGACGCGGATCGCCGAGAACACGAAGTCGGCGCCGCGCAGCGCCTCGTCGAGATCCGTCGTCACGGTCACGGTCGGCGCGTCGGGCACGCCCTCGGCCTGTTCGGCGAGGACCCGGGCGATCGCGTCGAGCCGGCCCGCGTCCAGGTCGTACAGCGCGACCTCGGTGACGCGGCCCTCCGCGTGGTCGGTGAGCAGGGCCCCGTACACCAGCGGTACGCGGAAACCGCCGCCGCCGAGCAGGGCCAACTTCATGGTGTGTCGTCGCTCTTCCAGCACGACGCGCACCCTACTCGGCGTCCGCGAAAACCGGTCGGCACCCGGCGGGCGTGGCCGTTAGGCTCGCCCGACGCCCCGCCCGCCGAGATCGTGAAAGGCACCCATGGCCGTACGCAAACTGCACCAGGACGAAGCCGACATCGACGAGCGGCTCGTGCGGTGCCTGGTCGACGAGCAGTTTCCGCGGTGGGCGGGGCTGCCTCTGCGGTACGTGGACTCGCACGGCACGCAGAACGTGCTGTACCGCCTCGGCGACGACCACGTCGTGCGGCTGCCGCGGATACGGGGTGCGGTGTCCGACCTGGCGCACGAGCAGCGGTGGATGCCGTTCCTGGCACGGCAGTTGCCGGTCCCCGTGCCCGAGCCGGTCGCCCAGGGCCGTCCCGCGCACGGCTTCCCGTGGACGTGGGCGGTGTACCGCTGGCTGCCCGGCGCGATCCCCGCCGTGGGGGAGCAGGAGAAGCCGGAGGTGCTCGGCGAGGACCTCGCGGCGTTCGTCGCGGCGCTGCGGAGCGTCGATCCGGCCGGGGCGCCGACCGCCTATCGGGGCGGCCCCCTCACCGAGCGGGACGCCGACACCCGCGCGGTCCTCGGGCGGATCGCCGACGTGATCGACCTCGACGCCGCCCTGGCCGTCTGGGACGCAGCGATGTGCGCCCCGCGCGGGCCGCAGCCCGCCGTCTGGCTGCACGGCGACCTCCAGCCCGGCAACGTCCTGGTGGACGGCGGACGCCTCAGCGCCGTCATCGACTTCGGCTGCATGGGCCTGGGCGACCCGGCCGTCGACCTGATCGCCGCCTGGTACGTGCTGGACGCGCGGGGACGCGAGCGTTTCCGTACCGCACTCGCGCCCGACGCGGACACCTGGGCGCGCGGTCGCGGCTGGGCCCTGACCCTCGCGGCGAACGAGCTCGCCTACTACCGGGAGTCGAACCCGTTCATGGCGGCCACGGCGACCCGGGTCATCGGTGAGCTGGTCAGTGCACCTCGGGAGCGGGCGTGACGGGGGAGATCGACGCCTCCCGCTGATGCGGGATCACGAGCGGCTGGCTGCCCGGGGCGATGGCCACCGTACGGACGGGCGACGGGATCCGGATGCCCTCCGTACGGAAGCGCTGGTGCAGGCGCTTGATGAACTCGTGCTTGATCCGGTACTGGTCGCTGAACTCGCCGACGCCGAGGATCACCGTGAAGCTGATCCGGGAGTCGCCGAACGTGTGGAAGCGGACCGCCGGTTCGTGCTCGGGCATCGCGCCCTCGACGCCCTTCATGACCTCCTCGACGACCGCGACCGTCACGCGCTCGACGTGCTCCAGGTCGCTGTCGTAGCCGACACCCACCTGCACGGTCAGGGTCATCTCCTGCTCGGGCCGGCTGAAGTTCGTCATGTTCGTGCCGGAGAGCTGCGTGTTGGGGATGATCACGAGGTTGTTGGAGAGCTGCCGCACCACCGTGTTGCGCCAGTTGATGTCGACGACATAGCCCTCCTCGCCGCTGCTGAGCCGGATGTAGTCGCCCGGCTGCACGGTCTTCGACGCCAGGATGTGCACACCCGCGAAGAGGTTCGCGAGGGTGTCCTGGAGCGCGAGGGCCACCGCGAGACCGCCCACGCCGAGGGCCGTGAGCAGCGGCGCAATGGAGATCCCGAGGGTCTGGAGGACGACGAGGAAGCCCATGGCGAGGACCACGACCCGGGTGATGTTCACGAAGATCGTGGCCGAGCCCGCCACCGCGGCCCGTGACTGGGCGACCGCCCGTACGAGCCCGGTGATGACCCGGGCCGCCGTCAGCGTCGCCGCGACGATGACGAACGCGGTCAGCGTCATGTTCACCGTGCGGCCCGTGCGCGCGGTCAGCGGCAGCGCTGTCGCCGCCACGGCCGCGCCCGCCGCCACCGCGGCCCACGGCACGAGGGTGCGCAGCGCGTCGACGATCACATCGTCCCCGCCCCAGCGCGTCTGCCCGGCCCGCACGCCGAGCCAGCGCAGCACCGTGCGCAGCAGCAGCCCGGCGAGCAGGCCCGCGACGAGCGCGATGCCGGCGACGATCAGGTCGTGGAGTTCGAGGGCTCGGGTCACCGGACACCTCCCGGACGCAACGCCGGGCCGTGGGTCGGTATGTGATGGTTCGTCACGTGGTACCTGTTCGTTCGGTTTCGGGGGCGGCGCGCGCCGCACCGCGCAGCGGCCGGGGCGCCGGACCGTCATCCTGCCGTACGTGGCGAAGCTGTGCGGAGGGTGGGGACCCGGTGTGACGAGTACCGCGTCAGAAACCGGGCGGGGAGCCGGTGTTGAGGAACCGGGCAGGCCGGTTCGTGTCGTTGAACCGCTGGTGCCGCTGGTGCCGCTGGTGCCACGGGAGTTCGCGGGAGCTATCCGGCATGCCCGCGCTCGATGAACGCGGTCAGCGCGGCCGCCGTCGCGTCGGGCTGCTCGTCCGGGATGAAGTGCCCGGCGTCGGCGATGACCGCCCCGGTCGCGTGTTCCGCCCAAGGGCCGATGGACGCGGCCATGTCGGGGATCGAGCCGTGCGAGCCGGAGATGCCGAGGACGGGGACGGTCAGCTTGCCCCGTTCCAGGGCCGCGTGATTCCCGCGCGCCGACTCCGTCGCGTCGCGGTAGTAGGCGAGGGACGCCCGCAGCCCGCCCTCGGCCGCGAGCGCGGCGGCGTAGTGGTCGATCTCTGCGTCGTCGAAGGCGTCCGGCAGGAGCGCCTTCGCCTTCAGGAACCAGCCGACGTACTCCCGCTCGCGGCCGGTGAGGAGGGTCTCGGGCAGGTCGGGCACCAGGTGGAACGCGAAGTGCCAGGTCTTGAGGGCCCGTTCGGGATCGAGGGGGACCGCGTCAGGGAGGGTGATCCCGGGGATGCCGGCGTCGAGCAGGGCGACGCCGTGCAGGCGCTCCTCGTAGGTCAGGGCGAGCGAGAAGGCGACCCAGGCCCCGATGTCGTGGGCGGCGAGCCAGTACTTCGGCACGTCGAGCGCGTCGAGCGCGGCCTGGACGTGCGAGGCGACGGTGTGGGTGTCGTAGCCGCCTCGGGGCCGCTCGGAGTGGCCCTGGCCCGGCAGGTCGACGGCGACCACCCGGTACCGCTCGGCGAGGCCCGGCATCACCTTCCGCCAGGCCCACCAGGTCTGCGGGAATCCGGCGAGCAGGACGACGGTGGGCCCGGCAGGCCGGCCGCCTTCCACGGCGTGCAGCCGGATGCCGTCCGCGTCGACCCAGCGGTGGGTGAAACCCGCGAGGTCGTGCAGCGGCAGCCCGGGGAGCGGGTTCCGGTGGTGGGAGCGGTTCGGGGTCGTGCTGTCCTCGATCATGACGTGAGGCTACAACATCTTGAACCAACCAGTTCAAGATAGAGTGGGCAGGGCCCAAAAGGCCCGGACGAGAACGAGGAGCACGCGCGATGGCGGGAAAGAAGCAGTTCGACGTGGAGGAGGTGCTCGACGCGGCGATGGTCCAGTTCTGGCGGGCCGGATACGCCGACACGTCCGTCGACGACCTGTCCAAGGCGACCGGCCTCAACCGCAGTTCCCTCTACTCCTCGTTCGGCGACAAGGACGCGCTCTACCTGCGCTGCCTGAACCGCTACGCCGCGCGGTACGGAGACAGGTACGACCGGGCGCTCGAAGGGGCGGCACAGGAACCGCTCCAGGCGGTACGGGCGTTCTTCGAGGTCACCCTGCGACGCATCGCCGACCCGGCCGTGCCCGACGGATGCCTGGTGGCCCAGACGGTGATGACCTCCCCCGTGCTCAGCCCCGCTGTCGCCGCCCGCGCGGGCGACGTCCTGGGGCGTCAGCGGGCGCGATTGCGTACGGCCCTGAGCGCCACGGAGCTGACCGAGAGCGAGGCCGACGACTTCGCGGTGCACTTCTCGGCGGTGAACCAGTCCCTCTCCGTGATGAGCAGGTCCGGCGCGAGCCAGGACGAACTGCGCACCGCCGTCGACATCAGCGTCAGCGCGCTGTCGTACGCCTTGCGCGACCGGTGACCCGTGATTGGTGACCAGTGATCAGTGATCGGTGATCAGTGGCCGGTGACCAGTGACCGGGGCCGGTGAGGGCGACCGTCGGACCCGGCGCGGTCCGACGGTCGATGTCGAGCACGGTCAGACGGTCACCCGTACCGTCCGCCCCGTCCGGGCCGACTCGTACGCCGCCGCCACGATCGCCACGGTCCGCAGCCCCGCCTCGCCGTCCGTCACACCGATCGGACCTGCGGCGTCCGCCTGGGGGAACAGGAACTCCCGCAGCATCAGCGCGTCGAGGTCGACCCCGTAGGGGAGTTCGACGCCGGCGCGGGCCGTCTCGCTGAAGCCGTGGATCTTCTGGTCGAAGGCGTCCATCTCCAGCGTCGCCCGCTCCCCGACGACCTGCATCGACAGGCCGCCCCACGCCGGATGGTGGCGCGGCTGGCTCCAGGAGCAGTCGATCGTGGCGACGGCCCCGTTCGCGTACGTGAGGGTGAGCAGGCCCGCCGTCTCGACCGGGACGGCGCCGTCGGCCTCGTTCTCGTACAGGACGTTGTTGGTCTGCGCGTAGACGGACGTCGCCGGGGATCCCTCGAAGAGGTCGTCGAGGAGGTCCGCGAGGTGCACGGTGTGGTCCATCAGGGCGCCGCCGCCCGCGAGGCGGGGATCGATGAACCAACGGCGCCGCGCGCCCGGCATGTAGCCGTTGTTGGCGCCGGACACGGTGAGGACCTCGCCGGTCGTGCCGGAGCGCACCGCGTCGCGCACCGCGAGATACGCCGGGCTGAACCGCACCGGATGCGCCACCGCGAGCCGCGCCCCGGCCGCCCGGCACGCCGCGACCATCGCCGCACCGTCCTCGGGGGTCGTCGCGAGGGGCTTCTCGCAGAGCACGTCGACGCCGTGCGACGCCGCGAGTTCGACGAGCGGGCGGTGGCGTACGTTCTCGGAGCAGACGACCACCTTGTCGGGGCCCCAGGCGAACAACTCCTCGTACGTGTCCACGTAGTTGACGCCGAGCCGGGCCGCGAAGTCCTTGCCGCGCACCTCGCCCGGCGCCGCCAGGTCCGTGTCGGGGTCGGCGGCGAGGACCTCCACACCGTCCATCGCGGCGAGCAGCCGCGCGAAGCCTCCCGCGTGGACATGGGCGAACGACAGCACTCCGACCTTCACAGCCCGGCCTCCTCGGTGATCTTGAGCTCGACGGGATCGCCGGTGCGGGCGGACTCGGCGGCCGCCAGGGCGATGCGGACCGCCTCGACGCCGTCGCGCGCCGACACCCGGGGCGCGGGCCCGCCCGCGACGGCCGCCGCGAAGTCCCGCAGCTCCGTCAGGTAGGGGCTCTCCGTCATGGGGCTGCGCGGGATGCCCTCGCCGAGCGGGCGGCTGCCCTGGGCGAGCACACGGAAGCCGGTGGGGGCGGTCGAGTCGTGCTCCAGGATGCCGCCGGGTCCTGCGACGCGGAACGTCGTACGGAACGGGAGGTCGGGCAGGCCCCACACGCCGAGCACATGGCTGATGGCACCGGAGGCGTGCGTGAGGACCGCCGTGCCCGTCGCCACGTCACCGGCGACCGCGCCCGGTTCCTGCTTCCCGCGCAGCCGCGCGTGGACGCGGACGACGTCCCCGGCGAGCAGCCGCGCGAAGTCGAAGTCGTGGATCATCTGGTCGACCAAGATGCCGCCCGACAGGGCCGGGTCCGCGAACCACGGCGCCCACACCGGGAAGCAGCCGGAGCGGGTGAAGCGGAGCACCGCCGGGGCGCCGAGGTCGCCCCGCGCGACGGACACGGCGAGCGCCGCGTACGCCGGGAAGTAGCGCACCACGTGCGCGGGGAACAGCAGGACCCCTGCCGCCCGCGCCGCCTCCGTCATCTCCTCGGCGTCGGCCACCGTCAGGGCCAGCGGCTTCTCGCACACCACGTGCTTGCCGGCGGTGATCGCGTCGAGGGCGAGCTCCCGGTGCGTGAACGTCGGGGTGCACACGTCGACGACCGTGCAGCGGTCCAGCAGGTCGGGGAGGCTGGACACGGCCGTGACGCCGAACTCGGCGTATTTGGCCGCCAGTTGCTCCGCGCGGCCATCGGTCGACAGGATCGTGACGCGTGCGCCCAGGGCGGTCCAGGCGGGCAGATGCGCGCGGGCGATGCCGCCGGCGCCGATCAGGCCCACGTCGAGGCGTGCCATGAAGGTCCTTTCCAGGGGGTGCGGTCGAGGTGTTCGAGGGCGGCTCTCAGCCCTTCGTGCCGCTCTGGGCGATGCCCTGCACGAAGTGCCGCTGGAGGAAGAGATAGAGGACGATCATCGGCAGGCTGGCGATCAGTGAACCGGCCATCATCACCGGGTAGTTGGTCTCGAACTGGCCCTCCAGGGAAGTCAGTCCGGCGCTGATCGGCATCTTCGCCGGATCGGTGTTCACGACGAGCGGCCACAGCAGGTCGTTCCAGGACCACATCGCCGTGATCACCGCGAGCGCGGCGAGCGCCGGGCGGATCAGCGGCAGCATGATCGACCAGAAGATCCGGAACGGGCCCGCCCCGTCGATGCGGGCCGCCTCCTCCAACTCCCGTGGCAGGGACAGGAAGAACTGCCGCAGCATGAACGTCCCGAACGCGCTGAACATGCCGGGAAGGAAGAGCGCGGGCGCCGTGTTCAGCAGGCCGAGCCGCTGGACGATGTCGTACTGCGGCAGGATGAGCAGTGACGACGGCACCAGCAGGACCGACAGGAACAGGGCGAACAGCACGTCCTTGCCGCGGAACCGCATCCGCGCGAACGCGTACGCGGCGAGCGAGCAGAACACCAGCTGGCCGGCGGTGCGCCCGACCGTGTTGATGACGCTGTTGCCGAGCATCTCCCCGTACGGCAGGGCGGTGAATACCTCTTTGAAGGAAGCCCCGTTCCACTGCTCGGGGAAGAACGTCGTGGGGACGTGCACCGCCTCGGGAAGCGTCTTCAGGGCCGTGAGCAGCTGCCACAGGAACGGGAAGACCATCACGAGCGCGCCGAGCGAGAGGAGGACGTGCGTGGCGACGGACCCTGTGTCCACGCGCCGCGTCAGCCGGTCACGCATAGTGCACCCACCTCTTCTGGAGCCGGAACTGAAGGAACGTCAGTGCCGCGGTGAGCAGCATCAGGAGGAAGGCGAGCGCGGCCGCCGCGCCCTGGTTGTTCTGCTGGAACGCCCACTGGTAGAAGAGGCTCACGACGGACTGCGTGGAGCCGAGCGCCGGGTTCGTGGGGCTCATCATCACGTAGATCAGGTCGAACATCTGGAGCGAGTTGATCACGCAGATGACCGCCGCGAAGAAGATGCTGGGGCTCAGCAGCGGCAGCGTGATGGAGAAGAAGCGGCGTACCGGGCCCGCGCCGTCCAGCTCGGCCGCCTCGTAGTAGTCCTGCGGGATGCCCTTGATCCCCGCGATGAAGATGATCAGGTAGTAGCCGACGCTCTGCCACACGGCGACCAGGCCGATCGCCCACAGCGCGGTCGACGGGTCCGACGCCCAGAAGTGGCGCGACATCCCGAACCACGACAGCACCTCGTTCAGGAGGCCGAAGTTGCCGTTGTAGAGCCAGTTCCAGACCAGGCCGACCGCGACCGGCAGCGTCACGAACGGGATGAAGTACAGGGCCCGGTACACGCCGACGCCGCGCAGTCCGCGCCGGTTGAGCAGGGCAGCCACGGCGATCGACAGCGGCAGCGTGAGCAGGCCGATCGCTCCGTACAGGAGCGTGTTGCCGATCGCGCGCCACACCGTGACGTCCTGGAGGACGCGAGCGTAGTTGTCGCCACCGATCCAGGTGTTGCCGCCGAACGGGCCGAAGTCGGTGAAGCTGTAGCCGAACGTCTGGAGCATCGGCCAGATGTAGAACACCAGGAAGCCGAGACCGATCGGCGCGATGAAGACGTACGCGGCTTTCTGCGTACGGGAGTTGGGGCCGCGAGCCGCGCCGTCGCGCCCGGCCTTCGTGCGGGGTTTCCTGATCCGGCCCTCCGCCTCGGCGGCGGCCGTCGACGGGAACACGGCCATCAGTTGTCCTCCTCGTCGAGCGCCCTGTCCATCTGCTTCGCCAGCGTCCGCGCCGCGCCCTCGACACCGCCCTTGCCGCTGAACGGTGCACCCAGCAGCAGGTATTCGAGGTCCTCCCACACGGCCGTGTTCCGTGAACTCGGGTAGGGGGCCGCGTCGTCGAGCATGTCGATGAAGACCTGTAGGTCGAACTCCGGCATCGACTTCAGCCAGGCGTCCTGCGTCCCTTCGTACGAGGAGATCGTCACGCCGCCCTTCGCCTGTATCTCGGCGGCCTCGCGCCGCGCCATGAAGTCCACGAATTTCCAAGCCGCTTTCTTCTTGCGGGACTTGGCGCTGATGACGTTGGCGAGGCCGTGGATGACGGTGGCCCGCTCGCGGCCCTCGGGCCCCTTGGGCCCCTTGGGCAGGACGGCGACGCCGCCGTGGTCCTTGATGGCGGGCGTGCCGTACATGAACGACGCCATCGCGGACAGGTCGTAGTTCATCGCCACCTGCTCGGACAGGTACAGGTTGCGGGCCCGCACCTCCGACATGGCGCTCTGCGGCGGCGACCAGCCCCGGTCGACCAGGTCGGTCCAGAAGCGCAGCCCCTCGATCGACCGTTCGTCGGCGAACCCGGACCGGCCGTCGCGCAGTACGTGTCCGCCCGCACCGAAGATGGTCGGATAGAACTTCGCCTGCCGGTCCATCTCGGCGGCGATGCCGTAGACCCGGGTCCGCGGATCGGTCAGTTCCTGCGCGGCGTCCCGCACGTCGTCCCAAGTCCAGGACGTATCGGGGTACTTGATGCCCGCCTTGTCGAAGAGGGCCTTGTTGTACCAGAGCCCGATCGTGTCGAAGTCCTTCGGCAGCCCGTACTGCCTGCCGTCGTACGCGTAGATGTCGCGCAGCGCCTTCGGGTGCTTGCCGACCGGGGTGCGGTCGCGCTCGATGTGCGTGCTCAGGGGCTCCAGGACGCCGTTGGACGCGTACAGCTGGATGTTCACGGCGTTCATCCAGAACACGTCGGGCGCCGTGCCGCCGCGCATCGCCGTGCGCAGCGTCGTCCAGTACGACGACCAGGGCGTGAGCTGGATCTCCACGGAGATGTCCGGGTTCTCGCGCTCGAAGGCCTGGATGATCTGCTGCATCCCGGCGGCCTGCGCGGGGTCCCACATGCCGTACGAGAGGGTCGTGCGGCCGCGTGAACCGGCGGCCGTGGAACCCGGGCCGGTGCTGCACCCGGCGGCGAGCGGGGCCGCCGCCAGCGCGCCGGCGAGAAGCGTTCTCCTGCGCATACGCGTCTCCGGTCGATAGGGGGAACGGGGAGTCAGGGAGCTGAGGGCGGCTGCAAAGGGCCTGTGTGGTAGCCGAGTTGGGCCTCGACCGCGTCCAGGGCGCGACGCACCGCGCCCAGGGCGACGCCCTCGCGGCCCAGCGCACTGACCGCGATCCGGGGCACGTGCAGGGTCAGGGGTCCGAGGTGTGCGGTGAGCAGCGGGCCGAGCGGGTCGCCGACCGGCGCCAACGCGCCGGACAGGACGAGGAGTTCGGGGTCGAGCGCGAGGACCAGGGCGGCGATGCCGGGCGCGACACCGGCCAGGTACCGGTCGAGGACGTCGAGCGCTTCGGCGTCCCCGGCGAGAACGGCCCGCGCGAGCGCGTCGGTCCCGGACTCGCCGGGCAGCCGCTCGCCCTCCCAGGCGAGGGCCTTCTCCGCCTCGTCCAGGCCGAGCTGAGGCAGGATGCCGAGTTCTCCCGCGCCGCCGCGGCGGCCGCGGTGCAGCCGCCCGTCGATGAGCAGGCCGCACGAGATGCGGTGCCCGACGAGGACGCACGCCACGTCGTCGGCGAGCGTCGCGGCGCCCCGCCAGTGCTCGGCGAGGACCGCCAGGTTGACGTCGTTCTCGACGAGGACACGGCAGGGCACGGTGTCCGCGAGCCGCCGTGCGAGGTCGAGATCGGTCCAGTCCGGCACGATCACCGAACGGATGCGTCCCGTCTCGTCGACCATGCCGGGCACGCCGACGCCCACGGCCCACACGTCGTCGGGGCCGAGCCCCTGGTCCGCGAGGAACCGCCGCAGCCGCGAGCGAAGGAGCGCGATCCGCTCGGCGCCCGACAACTCCGGTGGGAAATCCTCCCGCTGCCGGGCCACCACCTCGCCGTCGAGCCTGGACAGCAGCAGCACGAGCTTCTTCAGGCCGATGTCGACGCCGACGACGTGCCCGGCCTCGGCGCGGAACCGGAAGCGCCGTGCGGGCCTCCCGGGGGCCCGGCCCGCGGCCGGCGCGTCCGTCTCGGCGATCCAGCCCTGCGCGCAGAGCTCCTCCACCAGCGCCTCGACCGTCGGCCGGGACAGACCGGTCGCCGTGGTGAGCCCGCTCACCGTCTGCGGGCTCTCCTGCCGCAACGCCCGCAGCACGACAGCGGTGTTGAGGCCGCGCAACCCCGCGAGATCGTGCCCGCGCGCCCGGTCGTGCACCGCCATGCGCTCTCTCCTCCGTCGCCGGATCGGATGGGTTGCGCAGGACTGTTGCAGAACCCCGGACCCTTGGGAACCCCGCTCGTACGGAAATTACGCAGAACTCCTGCGAATTGAAGAAGCCGTGACCTGAGGAGCGGAGCGAGCGGCGGGCAAGCGGCGGGGGCGGGGAATCGTCACACTTGACCCATTGACGCCCGTTCGGCCCGGCACTGACGCTGGAGTCATGAGCCAACTGTCCGAGCATCTGCGCCAGGCCACCCCCGTCGTCGCGCAGCGCGGGGAAGGCGTCCACCTCTACGGCATCGACGGCCGCCGCTATCTCGACTTCACCGCCGGGATCGGCGTCACCAGCACCGGCCACTGTCATCCCCGCGTCGTGGCCGCCGCCCAGGAACAGGTCGCCACCCTCATCCACGGCCAGTACACGACCGTCATGCACCAGCCGCTCCAGCGCCTCGTCGAGAAGCTCGGCGACGTGCTGCCCGCGGGCCTCGACAGCCTCTTCTTCGTGAACTCCGGCAGCGAGGCCGTCGAGGCCGCGATGCGCCTGGCCCGCCAGGCCACCGGACGCCCCAACATCATCGTGGCGCACGGCGGCTTCCACGGCCGCACCGTCGCCGCCGCCTCCCTGACGACCTCCGGCACGAAGATGCGCACGGGGTTCGGCCCGCTGATGGCGGGCGTCGCCATCACCCCGTTCCCGAACGCGTACCACTACGGCTGGGACGAGGAGACGGCGACGCGGTTCGCGCTGCGCGAGTTCGACCACCTGCTCCAGACCGTCTCCGACCCCGACGACACCGCGGCGATCCTCGTCGAACCCGTCCTCGGCGAAGGCGGCTACGTCCCCGCCAACTCCGCCTTCCTGCAAGGCCTCCGGGAGCGTGCCGACCGCCACGGCATCCTGCTGATCCTCGACGAGATCCAGACCGGCGTCGGCCGCACCGGACGCTTCTGGGGCCACGACCACTTCGACGTCAGGCCGGACGTCCTCGTCACCGCGAAGGGCCTCGCCAGCGGCTTCCCGCTGTCCGGCATCGCCGCGCCGCAGGCCCTCATGCACAAGGTCAGGCCAGGCTCCCAGGGCGGCACGTACGGCGGCAACGCGGTGGCCTGCGCCGCCGCCTGCGCGACGCTCGACGTGATCGCGGAGGAGAACCTCGTCGCCAACGCGGCGGCGATGGGCGCACGCCTGCGCTCCGGCCTGGAGGACATCGCGGCCAAGACCCCCGCCATCGGTGACGTACGCGGCCTCGGCCTGATGCTGGCCAGCGAGTTCACGACGGCGGACGGCGAACCCGACCCGGCGACGGCCCTGCGCGCCCAACAGGCCGCCGCCGACGAGGGGTTGCTCCTCCTCACTTGCGGCCCGTGGGGCAACGTGGTCCGCATGATCCCGGCCCTGGTGGTCACCGAACCCCAGGTGGACGAGGCACTACGGACCTGGTCCACAGCGGTGACAGTGGCTACAGCCCCGTAAGGGGCGCGGGGAACGGCGCGAGCAACCACGACGCACGAGTCACCCGGCCACTACCCACCACCCCCACGGCGGAGCCCACATGACCACACACCCCGTGATCGAAACGGTCCCCAAACACCTCCACATCAAGGGCACGTGGCAGCCATCGGCGACGAACCGGACGATGCCGGTCGACAACCCCGCCACCGGCGCCACCCTCTGCCACGTCGCCGACGCGAGCCCCCAGGACGGCCGCGCGGCCCTGACCGCGGCGGTGGCCGCACAGCGCGACTGGGCCGCCACCCCACCCCGCACCCGATCGGAGATCCTCCGTCGCGCCCACGAGATCATCCTCGACCGCACCGAGGACCTCGCCCTCCTCATGACCCTCGAAATGGGCAAGCCCCTGGCCGAGGCGCGCGGTGAAGTGACGTACGCCGCCGAGTTCTTCCGCTGGTTCTCCGAGGAAGCGGTCCGTATCGACGGCGGCTACGCGACCAGCCCCGACGGCCGCAACCGCCACCTCGTCCTGCGCCAGCCGGTCGGCCCCTGCCTGCTGATCACGCCGTGGAACTTCCCGCTCGCCATGGGCACCCGCAAGATCGGCCCGGCCGTCGCCGCGGGCTGCACCATGATCCTCAAACCGGCGCCGCAGACACCGCTGTCGACCCTCGCCCTCACCCAGATCCTGACCGAGGCGGGCCTGCCGCCGGGTGTCCTCAACACGCTCACCACGTCCGACGCGGCCGGCCTCGTCGAACCCCTGCTGCGCGGCGGCGGCATCCGCAAGCTCTCCTTCACCGGCTCCACCCAGGTCGGCCGCACCCTCCTCGCGCAGTGCGCCGACACCGTCGTACGGACCTCGCTCGAACTCGGCGGCAACGCCCCGCTGATCGTCTTCGAGGACGCCGACCTCGACGCCGCGGTCGACGGCGCGATGGTCGCCAAGATGCGCAACATGGGGGAGGCCTGCACCGCCGCCAACCGCATCTACGTGCACAGCGCGGTCGCCGAGGAGTTCGGCGCCCGCCTCGCCGCCCGCATGTCCGCCCTGAAGGTCGGCGACGGCACCGCGCCCGGCACCGATGTCGGCCCGCTGATCGACGCGGCGGGCCGCGCCAAGGTCGAGCATCTGGTCCGCGACGCCGTCGAGCGCGGGGCGAAGGTCCTCACCGGGGGTGAACTTCCGCCCGGCGCCGGCACCTTCTACCCGCCGACCGTCCTTGCCCAGGTGCCGCGCGACGCCGAACTGACCGGTACCGAGATCTTCGGCCCGGTCGCCGCGCTGTTCACGTTCGACGACGAGGACGACGTCGTCGAGGCCGCCAACGACACCGAATGGGGACTCGTCTCGTACGTCTTCACACGCGACCTGGACCGCGCGCTGCGGGTCGGCGAGCGCCTGGAGACCGGCATGGTCGGCCTCAACACCGGCCTGGTGTCGAACCCGGCGGCCCCCTTCGGCGGCGTCAAACAGTCGGGCCTCGGCCGGGAGGGCGGCCGCGTCGGCATCGAGGAGTTCCTTGAGTACAAGTACCTCGCCATCCCGGTGAACGGGGGCTCCTAGGAAGGACCTTGAAGGGGGCGCGGCCGAGCGGCCGGTCTACAGTCGCTCGACCGCCCGGAACCCCGCGAGCCGTGACACCAGCATCCGCGCGGACGGGGCGAGTTCACCGATCGTCACCGTGCCGCCCGAGTTCAACAGGCCGACGACGGTGGAGAGTTCGGGCGCCGTCAGATCCGTCTCCATGACGTGCCCGCAGGCCGCGACGAGCCGCCGTCCGGCGGCCTCCGACCACAGGACCCGTTCGACGGCCCGTATCCCGTCGTCGTCGGTGAAGTAGCCGGGCCGGGCCGGCGGCGGGACCGGCCGCAGCCCGCCGTCCGTGGCGTGCCGCAGCGACTCCCGCGCCAGCCACCGTTCCAACGGCGCGGGCCGCCCCGCCGCGCGGTACTGGTCGAGGCTGTCGGCGAGCACCCGGGGGAGCCGGGCGGGCAGCGCGCCGGTGGCCGACGCACCCGGTACGAGGATGTCGTCGCCGCCCCAACCTCCCTGCGGGGACGCCGGGTTCGGCCCGGGCGCGAGCAGCCTGCACAGGCCGTCGCCGGGGTGCGGCGGGTGGCGCGGGACGCCCAGGTGCGCGACGGCGCCCGGTGTCGTGCCCGGCTCGGCCGCGTAGCGCTGCCCGGGCGGCCAGTAGAGCAGGTCGCCGGGCGGTACGTCGGCGGCGCGCTCGGCCGGTCCCGACGGGTCGAGGCGCAGCCGGGCGTGGCCGAGAAGCGGGTACAGAAACGTTGCGCCTCGGGTGCGTGACGCCAGGTCCGCGCCGCATGTCCCGAAGTGGAGCGTCGTCGTCGCGCCGAGCAGCGGCTGCCCCGTGCGGTCCCACAGGGCGGCGGCGAAGTCCCGCGCCCTCAGCCACACGGGATGGTGGCGCGCGTGCAGCTCCCGTACGACGAGGGCGAACGGCGTGCCGTCGATCTGCCGGGCCAGACGCCGCTGGTAGGCGGTGAAGTGCGCGTCCTCCGGCTGCGGGAGGAGATCGCCCGGGTCGGCGAGGCGCCGGGACCCGAGCGTGAACGTGATCCGGCCCGCGCGGGCCCGCGCGGCCGCCGCCACGGCGCCCTCGAAGACCTCGTGCCCGTCGAAGGGGGCGGGGCGGAAGCCGTGCCCGCGGATGAGCACGGGCCGCCGGTCCCAGTACGTGGCGAGGAACGTGTCCCAGTCGAACGCCTCCATGACGTCCACCGGACGAGGGCGGGCCGTACTCATGGCCGCGGCTCCGAAGGCGCCTCGGTCGTCTCGACGGCGCGCACCGCGTACAACTCGCCGAGCAGGGCGAGGAGTTCATGGTCGTCGGGCGGAAGCCCGCAGGCCGCGGCGAGCGCCGCGACCGTGGTGAGCGGGGTCGTGCGCAGCCGCGCGAGGATCCGGTCCGCCGCCGGGTGGACACTGCGTCGCGCATGGCCGTGCGCGGCCCAGATCAGCGTGCCGTCCCGGTCGGTGACGTGCAGGACCGAGGTGGTGCGCCGTAATCGGTGGCGCGGGGTGAGGGCGATGCGCGGCCGCGGCGGCGGCACCGGGTCGAGGCCCGCCGCGGAGCGCAGACCGGCCCAGCGCAGCAGCAGCGCGCGTTCGGGCTCGTCACCGGCGAGGACGGTGGCGTAGCGCCGGGCCTGGTCGGCGTGGTGGCGGGCGGGGGTGAGACGGCCGTCGGGGCCGGCAGGCGCGGGGTGCGGGGCGGTGGTCGGCCCGTCACCGGGGGCGGGGCGGTCGCGCAGCAGGTCCTCGAGGACGTCGCCGACGTACGGCAGGGCCGACGTGGTCCGTGCGGGGACGGCGAGCCGCAGCGTCGTACAGCGCGCCGACCGGTCGTCGAGGTGCGTGCTCCCGGCCGGCCAGTGCACCAGGTCGCCCGCCTCGGCGTGGAGTTCGAACTCGGTGCCGGTGTGCTCGGGTCGTACACGTACGGTCAGTGCGCCCTCGATGACCCAGGTGAGCACGGCGGCGTCCGGACGCGCCCCCGACTCCTCCGCCGCCTGGTGCCGTACGCCGACGGCGAGTTCCGCGGTGACGGGCAGCGCGGGCCAGCCGACGTGCCGCCACAGCCCCGCCAGCCGCTGCCGCACCCGCGACCAGAGGCCGAAGTCGAGGGAGAGCGGGTCGGCGACGGTCAACAGCCAGCCGCTGCCCGCCAGTTGGTCCGACGCCGAGATCCGTGCGGCGTACCCCCGGGTGTCGGGGTCGGCGGGGGAGGGGAGCAGGGGGCCCGGGGAGCGCAGGTCCCCGTCCGGGACGGCGAGACGGACCCGGCCGGCGTCTGTGCCGCCCGAAGCAGCCGTGGCCGCCGCGGCCACCAGAAGCGCATGAGCCTGTGCCGCGTCGAGGCCGCACGGCGGCCCGCCGGACAGGACCACCGGCTCCCGCGCCCAGTGCTTCTCCGCGAAGCGCCGCCAGTCGTCGGCCAACCGGAAGGCGTCGTGGGCTTGTTCGGGGCGGGGGTTCATCTGCGCTGGGATCTCCTCGGTCCCTCATCGGGGGCGGCACAAGGGGCCAAGCGACCCTGTCACTGCGCCTTGCGCCCCGTCAACGCCCTACGGAGAACGTGTGAACATCTGGCGCAGAACGATCGTCACGCCCCACGTCTCACCGGCAGGTGTGTCCGTCAGGCCGCGCTGCCGGCGTTCCAGTCCGACCAGGACATGTTCCAGCCATTGAGCCCGTTGGACGGATCGACGGTCTCCTCGCCGGAACGCCGCACCTCCACGACGTCTCCCACCATCGAGCTCTTGTAGAACTTCGCCCCCGGCGTCGACGCGTCGTCGGCGCCCTGGGCGTCCCGCAGCCCGATGCAGCCGTGACTGGTGTTGCTCGTACCGAAGAGGGAAGGGGCGACAGTCCGCGACATCAGGGGCGTTGAACAGGTGGCGGACGCAGGCCGGGCCGGACAGTGAGGAGCGCGGCACGCAGCGCCGCGGCCAGGCTCCCGAGCCGGGTGAGTTCGCCGCTGTCGGCCGTCATCCGGCGGATCACCCCGCACCGGTGCGCGAGCCGCTCCCGGGCCGTCACCGTCCCCCAGCTCCAGTCCTCGTACGGGATCCTGGCGAACTGGTCGACGGTGCCGCGCTCGGCCCGCGGCACCAGTGCGTCGCCGCGCAGCAGCCAGCCCGCGCACGCGTCGACGAGGCTGCCCTGTACGTCGGTGCCGGTCGTCCGGCGCCACGTGGCGCGGTAGGCGGTCTCCGCCGCGTCGAGGTGCGCTCGGGTGGGGACGGTGACGCACCAGCAGGTGGGGAACCCGATGTGCAGGTAAGCGAGTTCGACGAGGCCGTTGCCGAGAGCCGCCTGCTCGAAGTCGATGAACTTGATGCCGTCGCCGGTGTGCAGGTCGTTGCCGGGGCAGGGGTCGCCGTGCAGCAGCGCCCGGCCCGGGGCGGCGGCCAACCGGCCGGTCAGGGCGGTCAGTTCGCCTCTCGTCCCGGGTGGCACGGCGGCACCGAGCGCGTCCGCGAGCGCGAGGAGAGCGTTCACGTCCCGGTGGTCGGGGCCGGACCAGGCGGGCAGAGCGGCGTCGGCGCCGGTTGCGGTCGCCGAGTGGAGCCGGGCGAGGGCCTGCGCGTACCCGATCACCCAGTCCGCGCGCGGCTCCCGGTGCTCCAGATGTTCGAGGACCAGGATCCGCCGGTCAGGATCGGCCCGCAGGAGCCGCGGCACGACCAGTGGCTCGACCCGGGAGGCGAGCCGCAGCGCGGTGACCTCGCGCGCATACCGGTCGGCCGCCTCCGGAGCGTCGACGAGCTGCTTCACGACCACGGGCGTCCCGGCGAGCTCGGCCCGCCACAGCCGCGACCGCGGCCCGTCCCACTCCCTGGCCCGGCGCACCCCGGTCAGCTCCGGCAGCGGACCGCTGCGGCGCCCGATCATTCCTGCCGGACGGGAAGGAGCCCGCGCTCGCCGAAGACCTTCTTGGCGACGAACGTGGCGTTGAGCGCCCGGGGGAAACCGCAGTACCCGGCCGAGTGCAGCAGTGCCTCGACGATCTCCTCGGGGGTGAGGCCGACGTTCAGCGCGGCGTTGATGTGGACCTCCAGCTGCGCTTCGCAGCCGCCCAGCGAGGTGAGGATGCCGAGCGTCACCAACTGCCGGTCGCGCGGCGGCAGGGCCGGCCTGCTGTAGATCTCGCCGAATCCCCAGGCGACGATCTGGTGCGCCATCTCGGGACTGATGTCACCGAGGGCGTCGATCACGCGCTGTCCGGCCTCGCCGTCGACGCGGCTCAGCGTCTCCATGCCCCGGTCGAAGCGCTCCTGGCGGCTCATGGACGTCCCCTTCCTGCGGCTTCCGCTGCGATCTCCCGCGACGTGCGAGGAGACCTGCCCCGTGCCATCGTAAAGAAGGTCATATATGGGGTGAATACCCCGAAAGCAGCCGCAAGCAGTCACCGGGAGGCCCTCATGTCCTCGAAGCGACGCCGCAAGAAGAAGGCCCGCCGCAAGCACGCGGCGAACCACGGAAGCCGTCCGCAGTCCTGACCGACGGCCGGGCGGCGGGTCAGGCGTGCTGCACGACCCGTGTCGCCGCCGTCGCGGCCGCCCACTCGGTCACCAGAGCCTCGTACTCCGCGCGGTCGGCGGCGGACAGCCGGCCACCCGTGCGCGCCCAGAGGTCACGGATCTGATCGTTGACCACGTCGGCGGACCGTTCGGAGCGCGGGGTAGGAGTGGAGGACATGTGAACGAGGGTAGGGGATCGGTGCGACTTCGCGCTCCGTTGCGTCACGTGGTCATCGCCATGTGTGATGTTCGCCATTCCGCGCAACCTCACGGCTTGCGCGCGACTCCTGCGTACAGGGGAACCGGTGTGCCGTCCCGCTCCTCGTCGACCGCGAGCTCAGGATGCCAGTCGGGCAGCCAGACCACACCCGGTTCGAGCAGCTCAAGCCCGTCGAAGAACGCCGTGAACTCCTCACGCGTGCGCGGTACGAGGGTGACCCCGCCGGCCGCATACATGTCCACGGCCTGCTGCGTGCGCTCCGGGTCGTAATCGGACGCCAGTTGGGACAGGACCAGATGACTGCCCGACGGCAGCGCGTCCACCAGCGTACGGACGATGGCGTACGCGCCCTGCTCGTCCGGGATGAAGTGCAGCAGCGCGATCAGCGACACGGCGACCGGGCGGTCGAAGTCCAGGATCTCCCGGGCCAGTTCGAGGATGCGGCCCGGCTCGCGGGCGTCCGCCTGGAGGTACCGGGTGACGCCCTCGGGCGTCCCGCGCAGCAGCGCCTCCGCGTGCGCGAGGACGATCGGGTCGTTGTCGACGTAGACGACGGCCGCCTCGGGCACGGCACGCTGGGCGATCCGGTGCAGGTTCGGCTCCGTCGGTATGCCCGTGCCGATGTCGAGGAACTGGCGCACACCGCGCCGCGCCACGAGCATCCGCGTCGCCCGCTGCATGAACCAACGGTTGTGCCGCGCCCCGTACTTGGCGGTCGGCTCCATCGACGTGATCTGCCGGCCCAGCGCCTCGTCCACCGGATAGTTGTCCTTGCCGCCGAGGAACCAGTCGTACACCCGGGCCGGATGCGGCTTGCTGGTGTCGATGCGGGGCGTGGGGGACGTCTGCGTCATGGGCAACTCCCGGTTCGGCACGGCCTGTTCGAGCGTACGTCCGATCATCCTGCCGTACGGTGGTGAGGCGCGCGGGGCGATCGGGGAGGATGCCCGTATGAGTCACTCTCCGAAGCGTCTGGACATCGCGCGGGCCGCTCTCGCCGACTGGCCGGTGATCCGCGGCTGGGCCGCCGCCGAGGGGTGGAACCCCGGACTCGCCGACGGCCCGAGCTTCTTCGCGCAGGACCCCGACGGCTTCTTCCTCGGCCGGATCGACGGGGAGCCCGTCTCCGCCGTGTCGGTCGTCAACTACGGCGACGCGTACGCCTTCCTGGGCTGCTACCTCGTCCGCCCCGACCTGCGCGGGCTCGGTCACGGCATCGCCACGTGGCGGGCGGGCCTCGCGCACGCCGGCGCGCGGACCGTCGGCCTCGACGGGGTCGTCGCCCAGCAGGACAACTACCGGAAATCAGGCTTCCGGTTCGCCTACCGCACCATCCGCTACGAGGGCACGGCGCACGGCCGCGCACCCGCCACGGGCATCGTCCCCGTCGGCACCGACCTTGCCCCCGTCCTCGCCTACGACAGCGCCTGCTGTCCGGCCGACCGGCCCCGCTTCCTGGAGTCGTGGCTCACCACAAAGGGGCACACGGCGCTGGCCCGCGTCGTCGACGGCCGCGTCACCGGGTACGGGGTGCGGCGCCCCGGGCACGACCTGCCGCGGATCGGACCGCTGTTCGCGGACACGGCGGACGACGCCCGCGCCCTGTTCGACGCCCTCGCGCCCGCGGGGGAGCCGGTCGGCATCGACGTACCGGCGACGAACCCCGACGCCGTGGCGCTCGTGACATCGCGCGGCCTCACCCCCGGGTTCGAGACGGCCCGCATGTACACCGGCGCCGTCCGGCCGTTCGCCCAGGGGCGCGTCTTCGGCATCACGACCCTCGAACTCGGCTGAGGTGAGCGGCCGTCCGCGTCAGGCGGTGAAGCCGCCGTGCCGCCCCTCGCCCGCCACGAAACGCCCCGCGCCCTCGATCCCCTCCGTCAACACGCCCACCCCGTGCCGGAGTTCGCCCCGCATCGCCGTCTCCTCGTCGAGGCCGCCCTGCTCAAGCACCGACGCCCGGTCGCTGCGCAGACACGCCTGCGGGAAGGACGCGATCCGCGCGGCCAGCGCCTGCGCCTCCGCGCGGGCCCGGCCCGGCGGCACGACACGGTTGGCGAGGCCCATCTCGTACGCCTCGCGTGCCGGTACGGAGCGGCCGGTCAGGACGAGGTCGAGGGCGCGGCTCTCCCCGATCAGGCGCGGCAGCCGCACCGTGCCGCCGTCGATCAGCGGCACGCCCCAGCGGCGGCAGTACACCCCGAACACGGCGTCCTCCTCGGCGACCCGCAGGTCGCACCAGAGGGCCAGTTCGAGGCCGCCCGCCACGGCGTGGCCGCTGACCGCCGCGATCACCGGCTTCGACAGGCGCAGCCGGGTCGGCCCCATCGGGCCGTCCCCGTCCCGCGCCACCCGGTTGCCGCGCTCCGTGCCGACGGCCTTGAGGTCGGCGCCCGCGCAGAACGTGCCGCCCTCGCCCCACAGGACCGCCACCCGCGCGTCGCCGTCCGCCTCGAACGCCCTGAAGGCATCGGCGAGTCGAGCCGCCGTCGGACCGTCGACCGCGTTGCGGGCGTGCGGGCGCGACAGGATGACCGTGGTGACGTGCCCCTCGTGTTCGACCCGGACCGACGACATGCGGGACTCCCCTCAAGCGGCGCTGCGATCGGCTACTCGACCTTCAGGGTCAGTCTGGCCCGTGCCGTCGAGCTGTTCCCCACGAACAGCTCGAACGTCCCCTTCTCCAGCCGGAATTCACCCTCCGGGTCGTTCGTCCAGAACCCGAGGTCGTCCGCGCCCAGCATGAACCGGACGGTCGTAGCGGCTCCCGCGTCGAGGGCGACCCTCTTGAACCCCCGCAGCCTGCGCACCGGTTGTGCGATGCTCGCCGCCACGTCGTGGACGTACAGCTGCACCACCTCGTCGCCCGCGCGGGAGCCCGTGTTGCGCACGGGCACCGAAACCTGCACCGTGTCGCCCTCGCGCAGTGCGGCCGCCGGGATGCTCGCGCGGTTCAGGGACGGCGTGCCCAGCTCGAACGTCGTGTAGCTCAGGCCGTGCCCGAAGGGGAACTGCGGGGTCGGCGGCAGGTCCAGATACGTGGAGGTGAACTTGTTGTCCGCCGCGTAGGGTCGGCCGGTCGACTCGTGGTTGTAGTGGACCGGGAGCTGGCCGACGGTCCGCGGGAACGACACGGGCAGCTTGCCGCCCGGGTTCACCGTGCCGAACAGTACGTCCGCGATCGCGTGCCCCGCCTCGATGCCCGGATGCCAGGCCTCCAGGACGGCCGGGGCCGAGTCGAGCCAGTCGCCGACCGTCAGCGGGCGACCGTTCACCAGGACCACCGCGAACGGCTTCCCGGTGCCGGCCACCGCCGCGATGAGCTTCTCCTGCGCGCCGGGCAGCGAGAGGTCGCCGCGCGCCGCAGCCTCACCGCTCAGCGCCGCCGGCTCACCCACGACCACGACCGTGACGTCCGCGGCCCGCGCCGCAGCGACCGCCGCGTCGATCCCGGAGACGTCCGCGCCGTCGGGGCCGACGCCGCGCGCGTACGTGACCTGCGCGTCCGGCGCGGCGGCCCGCACCGCGTCGAGGACCTTCACCGCCGGGAACCGCTCCGCCGCGGCCGGCACCGTCCACGTACCCAGCAGATCGGCCGAATCGGCGAACGGGCCCACCAGCGCGAGGGAGTTGACCTTGGGGGAGAGAGGCAGCACGCCCTTGTCGTTCTTCAGCAGGACCATCCCGCGGGCCCCTGCCGCCCGCGCCGCTCCGCGTGCCGCCGCCGACGGCCCGGTGATCGCGGCGGACGCGTCGACGTACGGATCGTCGAAGAGGCCCAGCTCGTGCTTGAGGCGCAGGACGCGCGCGACCGCGTCGTCGATCCGCCGCTCCCGGACCCTTCCCGCGCGCAGCAGGCTTGTGCCGTGGGTGAGGAGGTTCGTGCTGGTCATCTCCATGTCGACGCCCGCGTTCAGCGCCAGGCGCGCCGCGTCCGCGCCGTCCTCGGCGAAGCCGTGCGCGATCAGCTCCTGCACCCCCGCCCAGTCGCTGACGACGAACCCCTCGAAACCCCACTCCTTCTTCAGGATGTCGGTGAGGGTATGCGTGTTCCCGTGGGCCGGGACGCCGCTGATCGTGTTGAACGACGCCATGACCGTCGCCGCGCCCGCCTCCAGCGCCGCCTTGAACGGCGGGAGGTACAGATTCCGCAGCCGCGACTCGGACACGTCGACCGTGTTGTAGTCGCGGCCGCCCTCGGCACCCCCGTACGCGACGAAGTGCTTGGCGCAGGCGGCGACGCGGTCCTTCGCGCCGTACCCGGAACCCTGGTAGCCGCGCACCTTGGCGGCCGCGAACTCGGCTGTCAGGTACGGGTCCTCGCCGCTGCCCTCGGCGATCCGGCCCCAGCGCGGCTCGCGCGTGACGTCCATCATCGGGGAGAACGTCCAGTGCACGCCGTTCGAGCGGGCCTCCTTCGCCGACACCTCGGCGTCCGCACGGGTCACCTCCGGATCGAAGCTCGCCGCCTGCGCGAGCGGGATCGGGAAAGTCGTCCAGAACCCGTGGATCACGTCCAGGCCGAAGAGGAGCGGGATGCCGAGCCGGGACTCCTCGACGGCGATGCGTTGCAGCGCGTTCGTGGTCGTCGCGCCGAAGATG
Source organism: Streptomyces sp. NPDC052225 (assembly GCF_040679615.1). NCBI lineage: Bacteria > Bacillati > Actinomycetota > Actinomycetes > Kitasatosporales > Streptomycetaceae > Streptomyces > Streptomyces sp. NPDC052225. Next base: position 89,884 of record NZ_JBFAVD010000013.1, read on the forward strand.
CTGAGCACCGAGCCGAGCCGGCCCGCCCGCGCCGCGTCCTCCACGGCCTTCGTCGATCCCGAACCGGGGTTGAGGTCGTAGGACCAGGGAAGCTGCTGGAGCTGGCCGAGCTTCTCCTCCAGGGTCATCCGGGCGAGAAGGTCCCGTACATCGCTGTCGTACGGCTTCGGACGGGCCGAAGCGTGGGGGGAGGCGAGGGCGGACGCGGCGGCGGTGACGCCGATCGCGGACAGCAGGGTACGTCTGCGGAGTTCCGGCATGGTGTCGTTTCCTGGTGTTCCGGCGCCCGCAACTTGTGGGGTGGGCGCAACAATTGAGGCGAAGGTATGTTTCGGGTGATTCCCGCGAAGGCTTGACCTCAATATTGGTTGAGGTCCTAGCGTCATCCGTATGAGCATGGAGACCACAGCCTGGACGCAGCTGCACAGCGTCATGAACGCCCAGAACGGCGGCCCCGGCGGCCGCCCCTTCGCCCGCGCCACCCTGCGCCGCATCGCCGGCTTCGCCCGGCCGCACCGCCGCCGCATCGCCCAGTTCGTCCTCCTGAGCATCGTGACCGCGCTGCTCGCCGTCGCCACGCCGGTCCTCGCGGGCAACGTCGTCAACGCCATCGTCGGCGGCCACGACCAGGGGCACGTCGTCCGGCTCGCCGTTCTCATCGCCGTCATCGCCGTCGCCGAGGCGGGTGTCGGACTGCTCGCCCGCTGGCTCTCCTCGAACCTCGGCGAAGGCCTCATCCTCGACCTGCGCACCGCCGTCTTCGACCACGTCCAGCGGATGCCGGTCGCCTTCTTCACCCGGACCCGCACCGGCGCCCTGGTCAGCCGGCTCAACAACGACGTCATCGGTGCCCAGCGTGCCTTCAGCAACACCCTGTCCGGCGTCGTCGGCAACGTGGTCACCCTGCTCCTGACCCTCGCCGTCATGCTCTCCCTGTCCTGGCAGATCACCCTCCTCGCGCTGCTCCTGCTGCCCGTCTTCGTGCTGCCCGCCCGCCGCATGGGCTCCCGCATGGCAGGGCTCCAGCGCGAGGCCGCCGCCCACAACGCGGCGATGGGCACCCGGATGACCGAGCGGTTCTCCGCGCCCGGCGCCACCCTGATCAAGCTCTTCGGACGGCCCGGCGACGAGTCGGCCGAGTTCGCCGAGCGGGCCCGCCGGGTGCGTGACATCGGCGTGCGTACGGCGATGGCGCAGTCCGCGTTCATCACCGCGCTCACCCTCGTCTCGGCCCTCGCCCTGGCCCTCGTCTACGGCCTCGGCGGCTACTTCTCCCTCGAAGGCACCCTGGACGCCGGCGCCGTCGTCTCCCTGGCCCTGCTCCTGACCCGCCTCTACGCGCCGCTGACCTCCCTCGCCGGGGCTCGCGTCGAGGTCATGAGCGCGCTCGTCAGCTTCGAGCGGGTCTTCGAGGTCCTCGACCTCAAGCCGCTCATCGAGGAGAAGCCCGACGCCCGCGAGGTGCCCGACGGCCCGGTCGCCGTCGAGTTCGACGACGTCCGCTTCGGCTACCCGTCGGCCGACAAGGTCTCCCTCGCCTCTCTCGAAGAGGTCGCCTCGCTCGACACCCGCGGCGGGGCCGAGGTCCTGCACGGCGTCTCCTTCCGCGCCGAACCCGGCCAGACCGTCGCCCTCGTCGGCTCCTCCGGCGCCGGCAAGTCGACCGTCGCGCAGCTCCTGCCCCGCCTCTACGACACCGACTCCGGCGCCGTCCGCCTCGGCGGCGTCGACGTCCGCGACCTCAGCGCGACCTCGATCCGCGCCACCCTCGGCATGGTCACCCAGGACGGCCACCTCTTCCACGACTCGGTCCGCGCCAACCTGCTGCTCGCCCGGCCCGAGGCCACCGAGGACGACCTCTGGGACGTGCTGCGCAGGGCCCGCCTCGACACCCTCGTGCGGTCCCTGCCCGACGGCCTCGACACCGTCGTCGGCGAGCGCGGCTACCGGCTCTCCGGCGGCGAACGCCAGCGCATGACCATCGCCCGCCTGCTCCTCGCCCGCCAGCGCGTCGTCATCCTCGACGAGGCCACCGCCCACCTCGACAACACCTCCGAGGCGGCCGTCCAGGAAGCCCTCACCGAAGCCCTCGAAGGCCGCACGGCGATCGTCATCGCCCACCGTCTGTCGACCATCCGCGCCGCCGACCAGATCCTCGTTGTCGAGGACGGCCGGATCGTCGAAAGCGGTACGCACGAGACGCTCCTCGCCGCGGAGGGGCGCTACGCCGAGCTGTACCGCACCCAGTTCGCCGAAGCGGACAAGACGGCGGTCGCGGAGGCCGCGTGAAGGTACGGCGAACGTCTCGGAAAGAGGTCAACTCGGTTCCCGCAAGGGCCAGTTGACCTCTGCCGCGGCGGCATACCCGCGGTTACGCTGGCTCCATGCTGCTGGGTCGGACAGCGGAATGCGCCCGCCTCGCGGACCTCGTCGACGACGCCCGCAGAGGACGCAGCGCCGCCCTCGTCATCCGCGGCGAAGCGGGCATCGGCAAGACGAGCCTGCTCGGACACGCCGAGACGCTCGCCCATGACCTCACGCGGCTGCGCACCCACGGCATCGAGTCCGAGACCGGCCTTCCGTACGTGGGCCTCGCGGACCTCTTCCGGCCGGTCACCGACCACCTCGACCGGATCCCCGGCCGGCAGGCCGCCGCCCTCACCGGCGCCCTCGCGCTCGGGCCCGCCGTCGACCAGGACCGGTTCGCCGTCGCCGCGGGCACGCTCAGCCTGCTCGGCGCCGTCAGCGAGAGCGGCCCGGTCCTCGTCGTGGTCGACGACGCGCAATGGCTCGACCCGTACTCCCTGGACGCCCTCGCCTTCGCCACCCGCAGGCTCGGCCGCGAAGGCGTCGTCGTCCTGTTCGCCACCCGCGACACCGATACCGCCGCCTCCCGCCTCGCCCCGGTCGAGACCCTCACCCTGCGCGGCCTCGACACCGCCTCCGCACGGCAGTTGGTCGCGGGCGAACCCCTCCCCGCGCACGACGTCAACTGGCTCCTCGCCGAGGCGCGCGGCAACCCCCTCGCCCTCGTCGAACTCCCCGCGCTGCTCGCCCGCGGCGGCCACCGCCCCGACACCGGAGCCCCGCTGCCCATCGGCGAGATCCTCGCCCACACCTTCCACAGCGCCGTCGCCCGGCTCCCCGAGCGCACCCAGGACGCCATGCTGCTCCTCGCCGTCCTCGGCCCGCGCCCCCTCGCCGGCACCGAACGAGTGCTGCGCGCGCACGGGTTGAGCTACGCGAGCCTCGAACCCGCCGAGCGCGCGGGCCTGATGACCGTAGAGGAAGGCGCGTACGTCTTCCGGCACCCCCTGATCCGCTCCGGCGTCTACCACGGGGCGACCGCCGTGCGCCGCTGGCGTGCCCACCGCACCGTCGCCCACGCCCTGGAGGACGCCCAGGCACCCACGGCCCTGGAGCGGTACGCCTGGCACCTCGCCGAATCGGGCGCCGACCCCGACGAACAGGTCGCCGCCGGACTCGAACGCGCCGCGTCCGGCGGCCCCGGCAGCCTCACCCTGCCCCTCGCCGCCCGCCTGTACGCGCACGCCGCCCGCTTCACCCCCGACGACGAACACCGGGCACGGCGCCTGCTCTCCGCCGCCCGTGCCGCCCAGGCCGCGGGCTCCCTCGACGAGGCCGCCGACCTGCTCGACCGCGCCCTCGGCCACGCCGCCGAGGAGCGCACCCGCCTCGACATCCGCCAACTGCGCTGCTACGTCGACATCCAGCGCGGCCGCCCGGCCCGCGCCCGCGAACAACTGCGCGCCGCCGTCGACGAGGCGCGTCGCGTCGACCCCGCCCTCGCCGCCGTCATGCTCGGCGGCATCACCCTCACCGAACTCGCCATCGGCGACCTCACCGCCGCGCGCGCCACGTCCGCCGAGTCGATGCGGATCGCCGACGCGTACGGCGACATCCCCGCGACCCTGCCCGTACGGCTCCTCCACGCCCTCGTCCAGCTCCTCGGCGGCGACGCGGCCGAGGGTCGCACCCTGCTCCGCGCGCTCGAAAAGCCGCTGTCCGCACCCGACTTGGCGTTCCCCTACCCGGTCTCCGGCGTCGGTGGCCTGTGCTACCTCGCCACCGAGGAACTGGACACCGGCCACGACCTGCTCGACCGCGCCGTGCACGCCGCCCGCGCCTCCAGCACCGTAGGACTGCTCGCGCACCTCCTCGGCACCCTGTCCGTGATCGAGTACTGGCGCGGCGACTGGAACGCCTCCCTCGCGCACGCCGACGAGTCCGCCCGGCTCGGAGAGGACACCGGACGCGTCATCGAGGTGTGCCGGGCGCTCGCCGCGCAGGCCAGGACCGAGGCCGCCCGGGGCAGGGAAGCCGACTGCCGCCGCCACGGCGCCCAGGCCCGCTCCCTCGCGACGGCCGCAGAACTCCCCATGGACGCCGCCCGCGCCGACGGCGCCCTCGGCCTGCTCGAACTCGGCCTCGGCCGCTTCGAGGAAGCCGCCGGACACCTCGAACGGGTACGGGAGTTCTCCCTCGCCCACGGCCGCGGCGACGGCCTCTACCTGTCCTGGGCCGCCGACCTCGCCGACGCCTACCTCCACCTGCACCGCACCGACGAGGCGTACGACGTCCTGCGCGTCCTGGAGCACGAGGCGGGCCGCGGACACCGCCCCCTCACCGCGGCCGCCGCCGCCCGCTGCCGCGCCCTGCTCGAACCCGCCGACGCCGACCGGCACATGGACCGGGCCCTCGCCCAACTCGCCGACGTACAGGCCCCGTTCGAGCGTGGACGGACCGAGTTCGCGCGCGGAGAACTCCTGCGCCGTCAGGGCCGCCGCTCCGAGGCGCGGCGCTGGCTGCACCGCGGGCACGCCACCTTCGAGCGGCTCGGCGCGAGCGGCTGGGCGGCCCGCGCCGCCGCCGAACTCCACGCGGCGGGCGGCGACCGCGTCCCGGCGGGCCGCACCCCGCTCGACGGGCTCACCCCGCAGGAGCTGCGCGTCGCCCTCGCCGTCGGCCGCGGCGTCACCAACCACGAGGCGGCGGAACAGCTCTTCCTCAGCGTAAAGACGGTCGAGTTCCACCTCGGCAACATCTACCGCAAGCTCGACGGGGTGCACCGCAGGGCCCAACTCGTGCGCCTGCTCAGCCGGTCAGGACCCTGAACACATCACAGCGGGGGTGCCCTGTCGGGCACCCCCGTCCCCCGTACCCCCGTTGGATCCCCCGTTGGTTCCCCCGTGGTCGAAAGCCCCGTGAGCTTCCGTGTCTCCACGATGGACCCGGGCGGCTGATCGGGCCACGGTGAAAACCCTGGGATCGGGGCCCGGGGACGTACGGCCGTTGCTGTAGTCACCCGCCGGCCGGGGGAGTGACGCGGGGCCGAAGGTCCCGCACCCCGGCCCCGCACGACCCATCCCCGACCCGCGGCCCTGCCGGAAGGCTGAGGCGACACCACCACCGAACACCAGCCGATCGGGAGGCACCGGACATGAGTGTGCGCGTAGGCATCAACGGCTTCGGTCGCATCGGACGCAGCTACCTGCGCTGCGTCCTCGAGCGCGCGGAGAGCACGGCCGGCACACCGGTCGAGGTCGTCGCCGTCAACGACATCACCTCACCGGCCGCGATGGCACATCTGCTGGAGTACGACTCCACGTACGGCCGCCTCCACCGCGCCATCACCTACGACGACACGTCGCTCACGGTCGACGGGCACCGGATCGCCGTGACGGCCGAGCGCGATCCGGCGGCGCTCGCCTGGGACGCGTACGGCGTGGACGTCGTCATCGAGTCGACCGGCCGTTTCCGTACGCGCGACGACGCCGGCGCCCACCTGAAGTCGGGGCCGCGCAAGGTGCTGCTCTCCGTCCCCGGCAAGGGGGTCGACGCCACCCTGGTCATGGGCGTCAACCACGAGACGTACGACCCGGACCACCACCATGTCGTCTCCAACGCCTCCTGCACCACGAACTGCGTCGCGCCCATGGTGAAGGTGCTCGACGAGCGCTTCGGCATCGTCAAGGGCCTCATGACCACGATCCACGGCTACACCAACGACCAGGTCGTCCTCGACGGCCCGCACAAGGATCCACGCCGCGGCCGTTCGGCCGCCGTGAACATCATCCCGACCAGCACGGGCGCGGCGCGCGCGGTCGGCCTGGTGCTGCCGGAGCTCGCGGGCACGCTCGACGGCCTGGCGGTGCGGGTGCCCGTGGAGGACGGGTCCCTGACCGACCTGACGGTGCTCCTCGAAGCGCCCGTCTCCGCCGACGAGATCAACGCCGCGTTCCGCGAGGCCGCGGCAGGCCCCCTCAAGGGCGTCCTGCGCGTGTCGGACGCCCCGATCGTCTCGCGCGACGTCGTCGGCGACCCGTCCTCCTGCGTCCTGGACGCCGCCCTCACCCAGGTCAACGGCGATCTGGTCAAGATATTCGGCTGGTACGACAACGAGTGGGGCTACACCAACCGCCTCCTGGACCTCACCGAGTACATGGCGGGCCTGCTGCCCCAGGGCTAGTCGGGAGTTCGAGTTCGCACGTCTCGCCGGGCCGCACCACGACGGCGCGGTCCGGCAGCTCCACGGTGATCGGCGAGCGGTCCGACGCCGGAACGGTGAGATGCACCCGGTCCGGCAGCAGGCGCAGTCGCACGCCCCAGTGCCCTTGGTAGCGGAGCGTGAACGCGTAGGAGGAGCCGGTGAGTTGGGGAAGTGGCGCCGGATCCAGCCACAAGGCGTCACCATGCGTCTCAAGGCCCGTCAGCCCCCGCTGCACGAGGTCCACAGTGCCGGCCATGGCACCCAGGTGGATGCCCTCGCCCGTGGTGCCTCCCTGAAGATCCGCGATGTCGCCGACGAGCGCCTCGTGGGCGTACGTCCAGGCGCCCGCGCGGCGGGCGCGGGCGAGGACCCAGCCGTGCACGAGCCCGCTCAGCGTCGAGCCGTGACTGGTGCGGCGCAGGTAGTGGTCGACGGTGCGTTGCCAGGTGGCGTCGTCGAGGGAGTACCCCAAGTCGTGGAAAAGCGCGGCGAGTTCAGTCGGCGGGAAGAGGTACCCGAGCATCAGCACGTCCGCCTGCTTCGATGCCTGGTAACGGTTGACGGTGTCGCCCTCGGCCTCCAAAATCCGGTCCAGCCGGCGGATGTCCTCGTACTTCGCGCGGTACGTGTCCCAGTCCAGCTCGGCGAGCCGCTCGTAGCCCTCGAACTGGCTGATCACCCCGTCGTGGAAGGGGACGTACAGCGACCGCGACACGTCCCGCCACAGCTCGGCCTCGCCGCCGTCGAACGCGATCCGTTCGGCGAGCTCCTGACGGCGCGGATCCGGGAGCATCGCCAGCAGGTCGAGCGCCCGCGACAGCGTCCAGGCGGCGGTCACGTTCGTGTAGGCGTTGTCGTCGATTCCCGGACGGTCGGCGTCCGGATACGCGTCGTGGTACTCGTCGGGGCCCACGACACCACGCAGCCGGTAGCGGCCGATGCGCTCGTCGTAGGTCGCCGCATCCGCCCAGAACCGGGCGATCTGCAACAGCATCTCCGCGCCCTTGGTGTGCAGGAACTCGGCGTCCCCGGTGGCCTCCCAGTACCGCCAGATGTTGTACGCGACGGCCGAGCCGACATGGTGCTGCAAGTGCGTGTGATCCGGCAGCCAGCGCCCCGAGTCCGGGTTGAGGTGCAGCCGCTGTGTCTCCTCCCGGCCGTCGCTGCCGCTCTGCCACGGATACATCGCGCCGCGGAACCCCGCCTCGCGCGCCGAGCGGCAGGCCCGCTCAAGACGCCGGTGCCGGTAGCCGAGCAGCGCGCGGGAGACCTCGGGAAAGTGCAGGTTCAGATACGGCAGCACGAACAGCTCGTCCCAGAACACATGGCCGCGGTACGCCTCACCGTGCAGCCCGCGCGCCGGAACGCCGACGTCCAGCTCGGCGGTGTGCGGGGAGAGTGTCTGGAGGACGTGGAAGAGGTGCAGCCGCAGGATACGGCCCGCCTCGCCGGGCACGTCCAGCTCGGCCCGGCGCCAGAGCTGGTCCCACGCGGTGAGGTGCGCATCGAGCAGGTCGTCGAAGGACGCCGCCCCGCGTGCCCGGTCGACGGCGGCCTGCAACGGGTCGCTGATCGCCGGGTCGCGGGACGTGTGCAGCGCGACGATCTTGTCGAGGGTGCTGGTGTGCCCGGGCCGCACCGGCACATACAGCAACTGCGTCGCGCGCAGGTCGGTGTGGTGGCCGTACCTCTGCGTGGCGTCGGGGCAGACGGTACGGGCCGCGAGGGCGACGCGGACATCGGAGGCGCGGGTGCGGCAGCGCAGCCAGACGAGATCCTGGCCGTCCGTGCCGCTGTGCCCGTCGACGAGATGCCGGCCGGCCAGGTCGCGGTAGCGCGGCACACCGGCGTTGCTGACGGAGCCGTCGAGCGCGGCCTCCACCTCCAGCTCGCCCGACCAGTTCTCCGTGGTGAACTCCGAGCGCAGCGCGGCGAGATGAGCGTCCGCCATGTGGACGAGGCGCAGCTGCCGCACGCCGATGCGGCGGCCCTCGGCATCCTCGTACGTCGTCCGCCGCTCCAGCAGACCGCTGCCGAGGACGAGCGTCTGACGGTGTGCGACGATCCGGGCGGTGTCCGGATGCAGCCAGGGCCCCGCGCCGTGCTCGTCGCGGCAACGGAAGCGCAGCGGAAGCCAGTTGGGGACGTTGACGAGGTCCTCGTTCTCGACACCTCGGCCCGCGACGCGGGAGCGGAGGCGGTCGTAGACGCCCGCGACGTACGTGCCCGGGTAGTGGACCGCGTCCGCGTCGCACTCCGGGAGGGCGCCGCGCGTGGCGAAGTACCCGTTGCCCAGGGCGCACAGGGACTCCCGCAGGCGTTCGTCGCCGGGCGCGTAGCCGTCGTATTCCCACGTCCAGCGCGTCACCGGACGGCTCCCTTCACGAGCAGTTCGCCGAGGTCCGTGACGACCAGATCGGCGCCGTGGCGCAGGAGTTGGCCGGTGCGGGACTGCTCCGCTGTCCGGTCGACCCCGATCACCAGGCCGAAACCGCCGCGCCGGCCCGCCTCGACGCCCGCGAGAGCGTCCTCGACGACCGCGGTCCGCGCGGGCGCGACGCCCAGGGCGCGGGCGGCTTCGAGGAAAAGGTCGGGCGCCGGCTTGCCCGCGAGGCCGAGTCGCCGCGCGTCGGTGCCGTCCACCACCGCCGCGAACAGGCTCATCACCTGGGCGCGGGCGAGGAGTTCGCGGGCGTGCAGCGACGCGGAGACCGCGGCCGCGGGGACGTCGCCGCCGCGCAGGGCGTGCAGGAGATCCAGGGTGCCGGGGTAGGCGGGAACGGGCGGGCCGTGACGCAGCCGCTGCGTGTACAGGCGGTCCTTGGCCGCGGCCACGGCCTCCAGCGCCTTCGGGCCCGGCCGGATGCCTCGGGAGGCCAGGAACGCGGCCGCACCGTCGCGCCGCGACGTGCCGTCCACGTACGCCGGGTAGTCGAGCTCGATGTCGAACGGCCGCCGGTCCTTCGGCGACGGCGGCGGCTGTTCGCGCAGGAACGCGTCGAAGACCGCCTTCCATGCCTGGGCGTGCAGCCCCGCCGAGTCGGTGATCACCCCGTCGGTGTCGAGGACGACCGCGCCGAAGACCCGCAGTGGTGTCGCTGTCTCGCGCACGACTCCTCCTCTACTCCTCGGGAACGGTTCGGGATCCGTGCTGCGGGACCACCGCGACCGGGCAGTCCGCGTGGTGCAGGACGGCATGGGCGACACGGCCGAGCTGCAACCCGAAGTGGCCGTGGCGGCGGCGCGCGCCGACGATCACGAGGTCGGCCGCGGCGGAGCGGTCGATCAGGATCCTGCGGGCGGGTCCCTCCACGGTGACCGCGCGCACGGGCACGTCGGGACGTGCCCGTGCCGGACCGCGCAGGACGTCGGACAGGGCGTCCCGGGCGGCCTGCCCGCCGTCGTGCGGTGCGCTGTCGGCGGTGGTCGGGGCCGGCGCCCGCCAGGCGCGCACCGCGTCCAGCACGCAGTGCCGGGCCGCCGCCTCCGTGAACGCGAACCGGGTCGCCGAACCGGCGGACTCCTCATCGCCCACGCCGAGCAGGATGCGCTGGTGCGTACCGGCGATCCCCGCCGCGCTGCCGCGCACCACGATCACCGGGCACTGCGCGTGCGCGGCCACCGCCAGGCTGACGGAACCGAGCAGCAGCTCGCTCACCGGGCCGCGGCCGCTGCGCCCGGTGACCACGGCGACGGCGTTGCGCGCCGCGCGCAGCAGCGTCGTCTCCGGGTCCTCGGCCAAGGCGTCCGTGGAGACCTTCACCTCGGGACGGCACGCCGCGGCCCGCGCGACGGCGGCCCGCAGGATCTCCTCCGCGATATCGGGCCGGCCCCCTTGGGAACCGGTCGGCACGGCGGGAACCTCGCCCTCGTACGACTCCCAGAGCGACGCGTGCACCAGCCGCAGCGCCCAACCACGCACGGCCGCTTCCCGTGCCGCCCAGTCCACCGCGCGCAGACTGGCCTCGGAGCCGTCCACACCGACGACCAGTGGGAGCGCCATGGTGCCCACCGCCTCTCCGTTGCCGGGTGCCTCAACCGAGACGTCGGCCCGCGCCGACCGGAGTGCGCCGCGGCCGGGCCGGCGGCTGAGGCCGCCGCGCCACGTGCAGCCGACGCCTGCGGACGCAGCCCAGGTACAGGGCGTCGGCGACAGCGACCGTCACGAGGATCAGCACCATCGTCACGGCCAGTGACTCACCGAACATCCACCAGAACTCCGGAGGGAGAAACGTACGCATCCGGATCGCCTCCTTGACGTGCGGTCTTCCCAGGGGTGCGGTCTTCCGACAACTCCAGTCAACACCTCCGCCGCATACCGAGGTGTGGGCCGCCCGGGGCGTGATCCCAGGACCTTCGGCCCCTGCTGCGGCCCCGGTCGGACGGGAGGTGCGAAACCCGTCCGCGCAGGACAATGGGGAGGAGCGACATGAGGAGGCGCCATGCCGAATCGACCCCTGGCCGCCGAGACCGTCCGCAGCCTCGTCGCCGACGCGGCCGCGGCGCCCTCGATGCACAACGCGCAGCCCTGGAGCTTCCGCTTCCTGACGCGCACCGCGACGCTGGAACTCCGAGCGGACCTCGCTCGCGCCATGCCCCGCAGCGACTCCCGGCACAGGGCGCTGCATCTGGGCTGCGGTGCGGCGCTGTTCAACCTCCGGGTCGCCGCTGTCCACGCGGGCCGCCGTCCTGACGTACGGGTGCTGCCCGACCCGGCCGACCCCCTGCTGCTGGCCGCCGTCGAGCTGGCCGACTCCGCTCCGGGCGCGGACACGGCCGGTCTGTGGCCGCTGTACCCGGCGATTCACCAACGGCACACCAGCCGCTGGCCGTTCGCCGACACCGAGGTCCCTGACGACGTGCGGGCCACGCTGGTCGACGCCGCCCGTGCGGAGGGCGCCGAGCTGGACTTCGTCTTGTCCTGGCACGCGGAGGGGATCGTGGACCTGGTGCACGATGCCGAGGGCCGGGACGCCGCGGACCCTGAGCGGCGGCAGGAAGTGGACCGGTGGACGCGTATCGGCGACGACGCGGAGGCGGCGACCGAGGGCGTGCCCGAGTACGCCTTCGGCCCGCGACAGCGCGCAGGGAACGCGCCGGTACGGGACTTCGCGGGCCGGAACAAGGTCGCCGACCGGGGCGCGACCACGTTCGAACTGATTCCGCATCTCGCCCTGCTCGGCACGAAGGAGGACGGTCCCGGCGACTGGATCGGCGCCGGCCAGGCGATGCAGCGTGTCCTGCTCACGGCCACGACGAAGGGACTGGCCACCTCGCTCACGTCCCAAGCGCTGGAGTGGCAGGATCTGCGCACCCTGACCCGTGACCCGCTGACCGCCATGGGCCACGTCCAGATGGTGCTGCGGCTCGGCTACGGCCCGCAGGGCCCGGCGACCCCGCGCCGCCCGGTGGGCGACATCCTGAAGATCCTCTGAGGCGGACATCCGGGAACCCCGCGGATTCCCCGGGAACCGCCTGTCCGCCGACGTGTCGTTGTAGGCTGTCCGGACAGCCCTTGACCTGCAAAAACGCAGGCAGGGAGCCTAAGTCCAGGAGTGCCTTCATGCTGCGCACCATGTTCAAGTCCAAAATTCACCGCGCCACCGTCACCCAGGCCGACCTGCACTATGTGGGCTCGGTCACCATCGACGCCGATCTGCTCGACGCCGCCGATCTGCTCCCCGGCGAGCTGGTCCACATCGTCGACATCGACAACGGCGCCCGCCTGGAGACGTACGTCATCGAGGGCGAGCGCGGGTCGGGCGTCATCGGGATCAACGGGGCGGCGGCCCATCTCGTCCACCCGGGCGACCTGGTGATCATCATCAGTTACGCTCAGGTCGACGACGCCGAGGCGCGTTCGCTGCGGCCCAAGGTCGTGCACGTGGACCGGGACAACGCGATCGTGGCGCTCGGCGCGGACCCGTCCGAGCCGGCCCCCGGCGGCGACGCGATGCGCAGCCCCCAGGCGGTGCCGGCCCGCTGACCGGCGCCCCTCAAGGAACCGAGGAGAGCCCCGTGAGCCCCACCAGCGACATCGAGATCCACGACGACCGCGAGCGGGGCCTCCTCCAGGCCCGCGCGGGCGGAGCCGAGGGTGAAGTCGTCGGCTACATCCAGTACTTCGTGCTCGACGCGCCGCAGCGCGCCCTCGTCCCGGTGCACACCATCGTGGAGCCGGAGCACGAGGGCAAGGGCATCGCGGGCTCGCTCGCCCGGGAGCTGTACGGCATCGCGGCGCGCGAGACGATCGCCGTCGCGCCGCTGTGCCCGTTCGTCGTGCGGTGGGCCGAGCGGCACCCCGGTGAGGCCCCCGCCGCCCCCGCCGAGCTGCTGCTCGCCGCCAAGGAAGCCCTGGAGGCCGACCCGGGCAAGTGGTGACCTGCGGCGACATAGGGTCGCGGTCATGACCCTGACACTGCTGCACACCTCGCCGGTCCACATCCCCGTCTTCGATGCGCTTCGCGACGTGGACCACCCGGGGCTCGACCTGCGGCACGTCGTGCGCGAGGAACTCCTCGTGCGCGCCGGGGTGGAGGGGCCCGCCGCCGTCACCGACGAGGTGCGCTCGCTCCTGGAGGACGCCGCGCGGGACGGCGCCGACGCCGTGCTGTGCACCTGCTCCTCCATCGGCGCCGTCGCCGAGGGTCTCGCCGACACCGTGGGGGTGCCCGTCCTGCGCGTGGACCGGCCGATGGCCGCGCGGGCCGTCGCCGCCGGGTCGCGGATCACCGTCGTCGCCACCGTGCGCAGCACCTTCGGACCGACGGTCGCCCTCGTCGAGGAAGAGGCCGAGCGGGCCGGGCGCGCCGTCGACGTGCGGACCGTGTTCGTCGACGGGGCCTGGGAGCGGTTCCTGGCCGGGGACCGCGACGGCTACCTCGACCTCGTGGCCCTCGCGCTCGACGGCATCGCCGGTGCCGACGCGATCGTCCTCGCGCAGGCCTCCCTCACCGACGCCGCCGACCGCACCGGCACCGGCATCCCCGTACTCTCCAGCCCGCGCCCCGGCCTGGACGCCGCCGCGGCGGAATACGCGCGCGCCCGGACCGCTTGACACCCGGAGCAGCCCCTCAGAGCCAGGAGGAACGTGATGGCCGACAGCGACGTGATCATCAGCCCCACCGGATGGGTCGCCGACCAGGCCCGTACGTACGAGGAGTCCGGCGGCACCAAGGGCACCACCATCCAGGGCGTGCCGTGCCTGCTCCTCGACTACAAGGGCCGCCGGACGGGACAGTGGCGGCGCACCGTCCTGATCTACGGGCGCGACGGCGACGACTACCTGATCGTGGCCTCGTACGGCGGCTCCGACCAGCACCCGCAGTGGTACGTGAACCTCCAGGCCGAGCCCGACGTACGGCTGCGCGTCGGCGAGGAGCGGTTCGCCGCGCGCGCCGAGACCCTGAGCGCCGAGGAGAAGGCGCGGGTGTGGGACGGGCTCGTCGAGCTGTTCCCGCAGTACGCGCAGTACCAGAAGAAGACCAGCCGGGACATCCCCGTCGTCCGCCTGGTCAGGCAGCGGGGCTGAGGGCCGGCGGCTGAGCCATGCGTGGACTCGGCGGGCGTGGGCACGCGACCCGGGAGACAGTGGAAAGGACCCCTCCGAACCGTCGAGCGGGCCAGGGGACGCGCACCCGCCGTCCCCCGACCCGCCGGGAGGCACGACCATGACCCACCCGTTCCCCGACCCCGTACCGCCGACCCCCACGCCCGGCCCGGGCCCCGGGCCCGACGTCCCGGACCCGGTGCCGCTGCCCGACCCGTTCCCGGCGCCCGAGCCCCGGCCCGTGCCCGAGCCGTCGCCGTCACCGGTGCCGCCGCGGCCGAACCCGGAGCCCGAGCCGGCGCCGCCGCAGCCGGAGCCGTCGCCGGTCTGAGCCCCAGGGACTCTCCCGGACCCCTCCTGCCCCGTCCTTCGGACGACGGAGGGGCCCGGGAGACGAGCCCTACGCCTCGACCTCGGAGCGGTCACCGCCCCAGAGCGTGTGGAACGAGCCCTCGCGGTCGGTACGCCGGTACGTGTGCGCGCCGAAGAAGTCCCGCTGGCCCTGCGTGAGCGCGGCCGGCAGGCGCTCGGCGCGCAGCGCGTCGTAGTACGCGAGCGCCGCGGCGAAGCCCGGCGTGGGCACGCCCTGCGTGGTCGCGGCGACCAGGACGGCACGCCAGTCGTCCTGCGCCGCGGCGATCTCGTCGGCGAACCCCTTGTCGGACAGGAGCGACACCAGCTCCGGCTCGGCCTCGTACGCCGCCGTGATCCGGTCGAGGAACGCGGCGCGGATGATGCAGCCGCCGCGCCAGATCCGGGCCACCGCGCCCGAGTCGATGTCCCAGTCGTACGTCTCGCTGCCCGCGGCGATCTCGTGGAAGCCCTGCGTGTACGACACGATCTTCGAGGCGTACAGGGCCTGTTCGACCTGGTCGGCGAAGGCGGCCGCCTCGGACTCGCCGAGCGGGCGCGCCGTCGGGCCCGCCAACCCCTTGGAGGCGGCGCGCAGTTCGGCGTGCCCGGACAGGGAGCGCGCGAAGACGGCCTCCGCGATCCCGGAGACCGGCACCCCGAGGTCGAGCGCGATCTGCACCGTCCAGCGGCCGGTGCCCTTCTGCTCGGCCTGGTCCTGGACGACGTCCACGAACGGCTTCCCGGTGGCCGCGTCCACGTGGGAGAGGACCTCGGCGGTGATCTCGATGAGGTAGGAGTCGAGCCGGCCCGTGTTCCACGTACGGAAGATGTCGGCGATCTGCGCGGGGGAGTAGCCGGCGACATCGCGCAGCAACTGGTAGGCCTCGCCGATGAGTTGCATGTCGGCGTACTCGATGCCGTTGTGCACCATCTTCACGAAGTGACCCGCGCCGTCCGGGCCGACGTGCGTGACGCAGGGGGCTCCGTCCTTCGCCTTCGCGGAGATCTTCTCCAGCATCGGACCGAGTGCGTCGTACGACTCGACGCTGCCGCCCGGCATGATGCTCGGCCCGTGCAGTGCGCCCTCCTCGCCGCCCGAGACGCCGGTGCCCACGAAGTGGATGCCCTGCTCGCGCAGTTCTTTCTCGCGGCGGCGGGTGTCCGCGAAGTGCGCGTTGCCCCCGTCGACGATCATGTCGCCGGGCTCGAGGAGCGGCGCGAACTCCTTGATCACCGCGTCCGTCGGGTCACCGGCCTTGACCATGATCACCAGTCGGCGCGGGCGTTCGAGGGCGGCGACGAACTCCTCGGCCGTCTCCGTCGGGACGAAGATGCCTTCCTCGCCGAACTCCTCCACCAGTGCGTGCGTACGGGACGCGGTGCGGTTGTGGAGGGCGACGGTGTAGCCGTTGCGGGCGAAGTTGCGGGCGAGGTTGCGCCCCATGACAGCGAGCCCCGTGACACCGATCTGGGCTGTAGTGCTCATGCCTGTCGCTCCTGGATTGGGAAAATGAAAGATCTTGTTTATTTTGTTGCGCAGCTGGGGTTAGTCTCTGAAACTCTCTACGAATCCGGAGCCGCGCGTGCCTCATTTCGACCTGCCGATCGACGAACTGCGTGCCTTCAAGCCCGCGTTGACGGCCCCCGAAGACTTCGACGCCTTCTGGGAGAAGACCCTCACCGAGGCCAGGGAGTACGACCTCGACGCGCGCTTCGAGCCCGTCGACGTCCCGTACTCGGCGGTCGACGTCTACGACGTTACGTACGCGGGCTACGGAGGGCATCCCGTGAAGGGCTGGCTGGTCCTGCCCGCGGGCACCACCGAGCCAATACCGGCCGTGGTCGAGTACATCGGCTACAGCGGCGGCCGGGGCCTGCCGCACACCCACCTCAGGTGGGCGGCCGCCGGGTTCGCCCACTTCGTGATGGACACCCGAGGCCAGGGCAGCGGCGGCTCCGTCGGCGACACCACGGACCCGGTCGGCAGCGCGCCGTCGGTCTCCGGCTTCATGACGCGCGGCATCCAGGACCCGCACGACTACTACTACCGCCGCGTCTACACGGACGGCGTGCGGGCCGTCGACGCCGCCCGCTCGCACCCCCTGATCGACGCCTCCCGGGTCGCCGTCACCGGCGGCAGCCAGGGCGGCGGCATCACCATCGCCGTGGCCGGACTCGTGCCGGACCTCAAGGCGGCCGCGCCCGACGTGCCGTTCCTGTGCCACTTCGGGCGCGCGGCCACGCTCACCGAGCGTCACCCGTACCGCGAGATCGCGCTCTACCTCAAGGCGCACATCGGCGAGGACGAGCGCGTCTTCCGGACGCTCTCGTACTTCGACGGCATGAACTTCGCGGCCCGCGCCACGGCCCCCGGGCTGTTCTCCGCGGCCCTGGAGGACCTGACCTGCCCGCCGTCGACGGTCTTCGCCGCGTACAACCACTGGGCGGGCACGGAGCGCTCCATGGAGGTGTACGCCTTCAACGACCACGAGGGCGGCGGCCCGTTCCAGCAGGCGGTCCAACTGAAGTGGATTCCGGGGCACTTGAGGGGCTGAATCACGCCAGGGTGGCTTGGGGCACTCTTGTCATGACTGCGTAGGAGCGGCTAATTTGCCGCTCCTACGTGTGCCTGTACGGGTACCAGAGGGGGCTTTCATGGCGTTACGTGGCCGGCACCGCAGGTATCAGCCCAGCCGGGTCAACCGTGCCTCGCTCACCGTGACCGTCGGCGGCGCGGGCATCGCCATCCCGCTGATCGGCGCGGGCGCGGCCCAGGCCGCGGACGACGCCACGTGGAACAAGGTCGCCGCCTGCGAGTCCTCCGGCAACTGGTCGATCAACACCGGCAACGGGTACTACGGCGGGCTCCAGTTCACCCGCTCCACCTGGGCCGCGTACGGCGGCACGGCCTACGCGCCGCGCGCCGACCTCGCCACGAAGGACCAGCAGGTCGCGGTCGCCGAGAAGGTCCTCAAGGGCCAGGGACCCGGCGCCTGGCCGGTCTGCTCGCAGCGAGCGGGCCTGACCCGGGAGCCGGCCCGCACGGTGCGCGACGTCAAACCCGAGGTCATCCCGCAGTCCACCGCGGGCCGCGGCGAGTCCTACACCGTGCTCGGCGGCGACACCCTCTCCGGCATCGCGGACGCCCGCAAGGTGCGCGGCGGCTGGGAGCGCCTGTACGCGGCCAACCGTACGGTCATCGGCGGTGACCCGGACCTGATCGTCCCCGGCCAGCGGCTCTCCCTGCCGAAGGGCTCCGCCCCGGGCGGAACGGCGACGAAGACGCAGCCCGGGAAGACCGAGCCCCACAGGACACAGCCGAAGAAGGCCGAGCCGAAGAAGACTGCGCCGAAGCGGGCCGAACCCGCCAAGAAGACGACGGGCAGCACCCGGAAAGCCACCGCGGGCGGCGCCGTCGCCCCCGTCAGCGCCTCGCTCGGCACCCCGTACCACGCGGCCGGTTCCTCCTGGTCGAAGGGCTACCACACGGGCGTCGACTTCGCCGTGCCCACCGGCACCTCCGTCAAGGCCGTCGCCGCCGGCCAGGTCGTCTCGGCCGGCTGGGGCGGCTCGTACGGCTACGAGGTCGTGATCCGGCACGCGGACGGCAAGTACAGCCAGTACGGCCATCTGTCGGCCCTGTCCGTGAAGAGCGGGCAGCGCGTCGTGGAGGGGCAGCGCATCGCCCGCTCCGGGTCCACGGGCAACAGCACGGGCCCGCATCTGCACTTCGAGGTGCGGACCGGGCCCGGTTTCGGCAGTGACATCGACCCGCTCGCGTATCTGCGGGCCCACGGCGTCAGGATCTGACGTTCCCGACCGTCCACTCGCCGCACGGCGGCCGCGGCCGGCTCGGCATGGCCTCAAGGCCCGCCGGGCTGTCAGGCACCACCGGCGTCAGGGACGACATCGGCTCCGGCGCGGACCCCGGCCGGGCCGCGGACCTCGACTGTCCCGCGATCGGGACCGCCGGCTGCGGCTCGCTCGGGCGGACCGTGCCGATGCGCTCCGTCGTCAGCAGGATCAGACCGCCGGCCGCCACGACACCGCAGCCGAGGGCCAGGACGGTGCCGATCGTCCCGTAGCGGAACGACTCGCCGAACAGGGTCAGACCGACGACCGCGGCCGCCACCGGGTTCACCACGGTCGCGGTCGCCAGCGGCACGGCCAGGCCCGCGCCCCGGTAGGAGGCCTGCGACAGGAGCATGCCGGTCGTGGCCAGCGCCGCGATGGCCAGCAGGCTGGGCAGCTGCGCCAGCGGGCCGCCCGACCACTCGACGGCCACGGACTTCGTGAACACCGAGGCCATGCCGAACGAGCCGCCCGCCGCGACCGCGAGCAGCACCGAGCGCACCACGGGGTGCCGGTGCGCGGCCCGCGCCGACGTCATCAGGACCAGCACGCCACCGGCCGTGACCAGGCCGACCATCAGGCGCTCCGCGCCGTCCAGGGACTGCTCGGAGACGGAGGGCCCGGTCAGCGCCAGCAGGCCCGCCAGGCCCACCGTCGCCATGACCGCCCCGCGCCAGGCGGTCGCTCCCGCCCGACGCCCCACGAGCAGGGCCGCCATCGGCAGCGCGAGGACGATCGTCAGGGCGCCCAGCGGCTGGACCAGGCTCAGCGGCCCGTATGCCAGCGCCACGACGTGCAGCAGCGCGCCCGTGCCGTTCAGGGCGCCCGCGCCCCACCAGGCCGGGCGGCGCAGCGGCGCGTACGCCGATCCGGAGGTCTCCGCGACCCGCTCCTGCACGATCGCGCCGCCCGCATAGGCGACCGCCGAGACGAGCGAGAGCAGCACCGACAACGCCAAGGCACTCATGTGGCCCTCCTGACGGTGCGGCGCGGCGAACGGTCCGTTTTCATACCTCCACGATCTCTCGCCGCGCCGTTCCTGTCGTCCGACCCGAGAAGGCATTGGGTCCTACTGCCGATGGAGTACGCCGGGTCCTGAGTCATCCCCAGGGCGGGTGCCCGAGGTACTGCGGAGGGCTTGGTGACGTCCGCACCCTTTCGCGCGGGGGCGTCCATGGGTGACCATGAGGTGCGTTTCGATCCTGACCGTGTGAGCGAGTGTTGCCGACCGACGACGGGGGCCGCGCGTGCGAGTGGGACTGCTCACCAGGGAGTACCCGCCGGATGTCTACGGCGGCGCCGGTGTCCATGTCGAGTTCCTGGCACGGGAGTTGCGCCCGCTCGTCGACCTCGACGTGCACACCTGGGGCGAGGGGAAGGGCGAGGGCGTACGCCGCCACCGCGCCTGGCCCGCGCTCGACGGGGCCAACGACGCGCTGCGCACCCTCTCCGTGGACCTGTCCATCGCCGCCGCCCTCGAAGGCCGCGAACTGGTCCACTCGCACACCTGGTACACGGCCCTCGCCGGACACCTCGGCGCGCTCCACCTCGGTATACCGCACGTGATGACCGCTCACTCCCTGGAGCCGCTGCGCCCCTGGAAGGCCGAGCAGCTCGGCGGCGGTTACGCCCTGTCGGCCTGGGCCGAACGCACGGCGATCGAGGCGGCGGACGGTGTCATCGCCGTGTCCCGCGCGATGCGCGACGACATCCTCGCCTGCTACCCGGCGCTGGAACCCAAGCGCGTCCGTGTCGTGCACAACGGCATCGACGTCTCCCTCTACCACGCCGACCCCGGCACCGACGTGCTGCGCCGCCTCGGCGTCGACCCGCAGCGCCCGTACGTGCTCTTCGTCGGCCGCATCACCCGCCAGAAGGGCGTGCCGCACCTGCTGCGCGCAGCCCGCGAGCTGGTCAAGGACGCGCAGCTGGTGCTGTGCGCGGGCGCGCCCGACACCCCGGAGATCGGCCGTGAGTTCCGGGAACTGGTCGAGGAGTTGAAGCGGACGCGGGACGGGGTGCGCTGGATCCCGTCGATGCTGCCGCGTTCCGAGGTCGTCCAACTCCTCACGCACGCCTCGGTGTTCGTCTGCCCTTCGGTGTACGAGCCGCTCGGCATCGTCAATCTGGAGGCGATGGCCTGCGGCACCGCCGTCGTCGCCTCCCGGGTCGGCGGCATCCCCGAGGTCGTCGAGGACGGCGAGAGCGGGCTGCTCGTCCCCTACACGGAGCGGGACCCGGACGCCTTCGAGGCGGGCCTCGCCGAAGCGCTGAACCAGGTGGTCGCCGACCCCGGCGCGGCGCGCCGCATGGGCGAGGCCGGACGGGAGCGGGCCACGGCGGAGTTCGGCTGGGACGCGGTGGCCCGGCGCACGGTCGAGGTGTACCAGGAGATTCTCAACGGGACGTGACACACAGGGGGTTGGGATGCGTGGTGGGCCTTCGGTACTCGGGATCGTACTGGCGGGAGGGGAGGGCAAGCGGCTGATGCCGCTCACCGCCGACCGGGCGAAACCGGCGGTGACGTTCGGCGGCACGTACCGGCTCGTCGACTTCGTCCTGTCCAACCTGGTGAACGGCGACATCCTGCGCATCTGCGTCCTGACGCAGTACAAGTCGCACTCGCTCGACCGGCACGTGACGACGACCTGGCGGATGTCGAGCCTGCTCGGCAACTACGTCACCCCGGTGCCGGCGCAGCAGCGGCTCGGCCCGCGCTGGTACTCGGGCAGCGCCGACGCGATCCTGCAGTCCCTGAACCTGGTCCACGACGAACAGCCCGACTACATCGCGGTGTTCGGCGCTGACCACGTGTACCGGATGGACCCGCGGCAGATGCTCGCGCAGCACATCGAGTCCGGCGCGGGCGTCACCGTGGCGGGCATCCGCGTGCCGCGCGCCGAGGCGTCGTCGTTCGGGATCATCACGCCGGCCCGCGACGGCACACGCGTCGACGCCTTCCTGGAGAAGCCCACCGACCCGCCCGGGCTGCCCGGCACCCCGAACCAGGTCTTCGCCTCGATGGGCAACTACCTGTTCACCACGAAGACCCTGATCGACGCGCTCCAGACCGACGCCGAGGACGACAACTCGGCGCACGACATGGGCGGTTCGATCCTGCCGATGCTCACCGAGCGCGGCGTCGCCCAGCTCTACGACTTCGACGGCAACCACGTGCCCGGCGAGACCGAGCGCGACCACGGCTACTGGCGCGACGTCGGCACCCTGGACGCCTACTACGAGGCCCACATGGACCTCATCTCGGACCGCCCGGTCTTCAACCTCGACAACCGCCGCTGGCCGATCTACACCCACCCGGGACAGCTGCCGCCCGCCAAGTTCTGCGCGGGCGGCATCGCGAGCGACTCGATCGTCAGCCCCGGCTGCGTCATCCGCGGCCAGGTCACCCGCTCCGTGCTCTCCCCGGGCGTCACCATCGAGGACGGCGCGGTGGTCCAGGGCTCGGTCCTGCACGACAACGTACGGGTCGGCAGGGGAGCGGTGGTCCGCGGCGCGGTCCTCGACAAGAACGTGGAGGTCCCCTCCGGCGCGACGATCGGCGTCAACCCGGGCCGCGACGCCGAGCTGTACACGGTGTCGAAGGCCGGAGTGATCGCCCTCGGCAAGGGACAGGCCGTGCACTAGTCCCGGGCGGGCGGGGCCCCTTCGAAGCCGTTGGCCCAGTAGCGGCCCCGCAGCGAGAGCTCCAGGAGCATCTCGGTGGCCGCCTCCGGTGACATCGGGCGCGGCTCCTCCTCCAACCACCAGTGCAGTACGGCGAGTTGCTCGCCGACCCAGGCGCGCGCCAGGACGTCGAGACTGATGCGCGGGGTGACGCCCTCGTGCTCGGCGCGGGTGCGGAACACCTCCGCCGTGGCCTCCGTCTGCGCCTGCGTGAACTGCCGCAGGGCCCGCCCGTCGCCCTCGCCGCGCAGGATCATCCGGTAGACGTCCCGCTCCTCGGCGGCGTGCCGGAAGATCTCCAGGGCGGGCTTGCCGGTGAAGCCGACCTCGGAGGCAGGGACCAGTGGCCGCAGCCGCTCCGCCAGCTCGTCGAGCAGGTCGGTGACGACCCGGTCGAGCAGGTCGTCCTTGTCCGTGTAGTGGCTGTAGAACGTGGCCCGGCCCAGGTCGGCGCGCTCGGTGATGTCCTCCACGGTCACCGCCGCATAGCCGCGCTCGAGCACCAGGGACACCAGTGCGTCGCGCAGCAGACGGCGGGTGCGGCGTACTCGGCGGTCGCCCGCTTCCGGCGGCATGTCAGCTCTCCTCGTGTCCCCTCGTGTCCTTCGTCGGCGGCGGCAGCTTACACCGGATCATTGACAGCTCGAAGGTTTCTGGACACGCTGTCCATTAGTGGCCGCCATGACAAATGAGCCGACGAGCGTGGGAGCAGCCCGTGAACCTGGGCACGTACATCACTCGAAGCAGCACTTTCTGGCCGGAGCGCGAAGCTCTGGTCTGCGGTGAACGCCGCCTGACCTACGGGGAGCTGGAACGCACGACCAACCGCCTCGCCTCGGCGCTCATGGGGCGGGGCCTGACCGCGGGGCAGGCCGTCGCGACGTACGCGGGCAACTGTGCCGAGGTCGTCGAGACCGAGATGGCCCTGTGCAAGAGCGGCCTCGTGCGGGTGCCGATCAGCCCGCGCCTGTCCGTCGACGAGGTCGCGCACATCGTGGACGACGCCGACGTACGGGTCCTGTTCGTCGACGCAGACCGGGCGGACGCGGCGCGCACGGCCCTTGAGCGGGCAGCGGTCGACTGCCTGCTGGTCGCGTACGACGGTGACGCGGGCCTGGGGTACGCGGAGTTGGTGGGGGAGGGGAGCGAGCGGGCCGTGGCCGTCGAGGTCGGCGAGGACGATCCCGCCGTCCTGAACTTCACCTCGGGATCCACCGGCAAGCTCAAGGCCGCCGTGCAGACCCAGGGCAACCGCCTCGCCAACATGCGCAAGCGGATGATGAGTTCGGACAGCTCGCCCTCCGCCCGGGAGCGCTATCTCGTCGCCGGCCCCATCACGCACGCGCCCGGCATGCCGCTGCTCGCCTCCCTCGCGTACGGCTCCACCGTGGTGGTGCTGCCGCGGTGGGACACCGAACTCTTCCTGCGCACGATCGAGACCGAGCGGATCACGTCCACGTTCGTCGTGCCGACGATGCTCACCATGCTCCTCGCCCATCCGGCGACGGCGACGGCCGACCTCTCCAGCCTCCGGGCGCTCCACGTGGGCGGAGCCCCCGTCGCGCCGCAGCGGCTGCGCGAGGCCGTCGAGACGTTCGGGCCGATCCTCGTGCAGGGATACGGGCAGGTCGAGACGACCAGCGGCATCACGGAACTGACCCGTGAGGACATCCTCGCGGGCACCACCACCGACCCGGACCTGCTGGCCTCCTGCGGCCGGCCGGTGTTCGACACCGAGGTGCGGATCGTGGACGAGGCCGGTCAGACCGTGCCCGCGGGCACCGTCGGCGAGGTCATCGCGCGCGGCCCCGACTGCGTATCCGCGTACTGGCACGAGCCCGAACTGTCCGCGCAGACCTTCAAGAACGGCTGGGTGCACACCGGCGACCTCGGCTATCTGCGCCACGACGGCTACCTGTTCATCGTCGACCGCAAGAAGGACATGATCATCTCCGGCGGCTACAACGTGTACTGCAGCGAGGTGGAAGCCGTCCTCTACGCGCACCCGGCCCTCGCCGAGGTCTGCGTGGTCGGCGTGCCCGACGAGCGGTGGGGCGAGGCCGTCAAGGCCGTCGTCGTACGCAAGCCCGGCGCGCGGGCCGCCGAGGACGAGATCGTCGCGTTCTGCGCCGAGCGGCTCGCCCGCGTGAAGAAGCCGCGGTCCGTGGAGTTCGTGGACGCCCTGCCCGTCAACCGCAACGGCAAGATCGACCGCCGCGCCGTCCGCGCGCGCTACTGGGCCGGCGCCGAGCGCCGCGTCCACTGACAGGAGCCGGCAGTGACCTTCACCCTCACCCCCACCTACGACGACAACCCGCGCCTCCAGGACCTGGTGGGCCGGCTGCGGGAGTACCTGAGCGGGGAACTCGCCGCCTACGAGGCCGAGTTGGGGCTCGGCCCGGAGAGCGTCTACACGCGCGCCGACATCGAGCCCGTCTGGCGGCGCTCGCGCGAACTCGGCTTCTACGGTGTCCACCTGCCGAAGGAGCACGGCGGGCAGGACCTGACGTACACCGAACTCGCCGCCCTGAAAGAGGAGATCGGCGCCAGTGGGCGCATCCTCCAGCACAGCGTCCTCGGCGACATGGGCGGCCCGCTGCGCGCCGGTTCGATCCTTCAGTACGCCACCGAGCAACAACTGGAGACGTACCTCCTGCCGGTGATCCGCGGCGAGCGGGCCTGCTGCTTCTCGCTGACGGAGACCGACGCCGGGTCGGACGTGCGGGCCATGAGCACCGTCGCCGTCCCCGACGGGGACGGCTGGCGGATCACCGGGCACAAGGTGTTCTCGTCGGCAGGGCCGTTCGCCGACTTCTCCGTGCTGATCGCCAAGATGGCGCCCGAGCCCGGTGACCCCGATGACGCGAAGCCGTCGTTCTCGGCGTTCCTCGTCGACCTCGACGCTCCCGGCTGCACCGTGCTGCCGGGCGAGGTCCCCATGTCCGGCGAGCACATCGAGGCCGACATCGTCCTCGACAACTGCCGTGTCGGACCGGGGCAGTTGCTCGGCGCGGTCGGCGACGGGCTGCGCATCGGACTCGGCCGCGTCACCGCCAACCGGCTGCTGCACTGCCCGACCGCGCTCGGCCAGGCCCGCCGCGCCCTCGACCTGACCCTCGACTTCGCCCGCACCCGGCAGGTCTTCGGCGCCCCCCTCGGCGCGCTCCAGTCCATCCAGCACAAGCTCGCCGACATGGCCACCTCGTACTACGCGGCGCGCAGCATGACCTACGACGCGCTCGCCGACCTCGACGCGGGCCGCGAACCCCGAACCGAGGCCTTCATGTGCAAACTGTTCGTCGCCGAGAGCGCCTTCCGGATCGCCGACGAGGCCGTGCAGATCCACGGCAAGGCGGGCCTGGTGCGCGGCGCCGACGTCGAGGGGATCTTCCGGCGGCTGCGCATGTTCCGGGTGCTCACCGGCTCCTCCGAGATCCAGAAGAACGGGATCGCCCGCGACCTGCTCATGCCCCGTCCACCGTCCTGACGTCGATCGGCACCGCGCCCGTGCGGTATCCGCGCTCGTCCAGCAGGTGGCCGTTGAGCTTCATCGGCCACAGGGCCACCGCCCGGTCGACCACCGTGAGCGCGGGCAGCCGCTCCGCGAGGCGGACCTCGAAGCGCTGCGCGTCGTCCAACGAGCGGACCCAGGCGATCACCTTGAGGTTGTGGCGGCCGATCACCCCCGCGCACAGCCGCACCTCACGCGCCCCGGTCACCTGCTCGGCGACCGTGCGCAGTTCGGCGGGTGCCGCCCGGCCCCACAGGATCAGCGACACCGGCCACTCGGAGAGGGGACGTGCCACCTCGCAGCGGGTCTGCGCCATGCCCGACGCGAGCAGCCGGTTCACCCGGCGGCGCACCGTGTCCGGGCTCGTCCCGCACCGCTCCGCCAGCGCGCGGTGCGTCGCCCTGCCGTCCACCGACAGCTCGGCGAGCAACGCGCTGTCCAGATCGGTCAGTTCGAAGACCGGCGTCTGCCCGCGCACCGGGGCCGACTCGGTCAGCCGGGCGATCCGCGCGGAGTCGAGGGCGCGCAGCCGCCACCGGCTGCCCTCCGTGTAGACGGTGCTCGCGAGATGGGTGCGGGTGGCGACGATGCCCGTCAGCGAGCCGAGCCGGTGCGTCACCCAGCGGGTGAGCGCCGACAGGCGCGGCGCGAGCACGGTCAGCAGAAGGTCGCGGCCACCGCTGACGTGCTCGACCGCGATGACGTGCGACTCCGCCGACAGGGCGGCGGCGACCTCGGGCAACCGCCCGTTCGCGCAGTCCACCTCGACGAACGCCAGACACCCCTGGCCGGAGTCGGCGAGGGCCGGCGCCGGATGACAGCCGACCCAGGCGGCGCCCGCCTCGGTCAGCCGGCTCCAGCGGCGGGACACCGTCACCGGATCCACCCCGATCGCCGCGCCGATCCGCGCCCACCCGGCGCGCGGCGCGATCTGGAGGGCGTGCACGAGGGCCTGATCCAGGTCGTCGAGCACTCCACCGAATTCCTGCACCACCGCTCCAGTCCTGCGTTTTCCCTGCGATATCCGAGCCGCTGCTGCGCCAGGGCCACACCCTGACGCCCATCCCTGCCATCCGCGCCGTCCCGCCGGACCGTACCAGCCGTACCAGGAGGTACCTCCCGTATGTCGATCACCGCACGCGCCCGGGAACTGCAGCCCGACCTCGTCGCACTGCGCCGCAGCCTGCACCGCGACCCCGAACTCGGCCTCGACCTGCCGCGCACCCAGGAGAAGGTCCTCACCGCCCTCGAAGGACTGCCCCTGGAGATCACCACCGGCAAGGGGCTCAGCTCCGTCACCGCCGTCCTGCGCGGCGGGAAGCCCGGCGGCGCCGTCCTGCTGCGCGGCGACATGGACGCCCTGCCCGTCACCGAGAACAGCGGCGTCCCGTACGCCTCCCAGGTCCCCGGCGCGATGCACGCCTGCGGCCACGACCTGCACACCGCCGGCCTCGTCGGCGCCGCGACCCTGCTCGCCGAGCGGCGCGCACACCTCCACGGCGACGTCGTGTTCATGTTCCAGCCGGGGGAGGAGGGGCACAACGGCGCGGGCCTGATGATCGAGGAGGGCGTCCTCGACGCGGCGGGCAAGCCGCTCGACGCCGCGTTCGCGCTGCACGTCGCCGCGAACCGGCTGCCCGCAGGGCTGGTCGCCACCCGCCCCGGCACCGTCACCTCCGCCTCCGACGTCCTGCGCGTCACCGTGCGCGGCGCGGGCGGCCACGGCTCCACCCCGCACAGCGCCAAGGACCCGGTCCCGGTCGCCTGCGAGATCGTCACCGCGCTCCAGACCTGGGTCACCCGCCGCTTCGACCTCTTCGACCCGGTCGTCGTCACCGTCGGCACCTTCCACGCCGGCACCCAGCAGAACGTCATCCCCGAGACCGCCACGTTCGAGGCGACCGTCCGCAGCTACTCGGAGGCCGCCCACGAGCGCCTGATCGAGGGACTGCCCCGCCTGGTGCGCGGCATCGCCGAGGCGCACGGCATCGACGCCGAGGTGACGTACGACGTGCAGTACCCGGTCACCGTGAACGACCCCGGCGAGACCTCCTTCGCCCTCGACACCGCCCGTGAACTCCTCGGCCCCACCCAGGTGTGGCAGGCACCCGACCCGGCCAACGGCTCCGAGGACTTCGCGTTCGTCCTCCAGCGCGTGCCCGGCGTCATGCTGCTCGTCGGCGCGGCCCCCGACGGCGTGGACGCCTCGACCGCGCCCATGAACCACTCGCCGAAGGCCGTCTTCGACGACCAGGTCCTCCAGCGCCAGGCCGCCCTGCTCACCGTCCTCGCCGAGGAGCGCCTGCGGCGCGGAGCCGGCGCATGAGCGCCCCGGCCGCCACGAAGGTCCGCGCCGTCGTCGGACTCCTCGTCGCCTTCGAGCTGGTCAGCGGTTTCCTCCAGGGCGCGGCCGTGCCGCTGGTCCCGCAGATCCAGGACTGGCAGGGCATCAGCACCGGCCAGGCCCAGTGGTTCACCACCGTGCAGTACCTCGCCGCCGCGATCAGCGTCCCCGCCTTCGGCCGCCTCGGCGACCTGTACGGGCACCGCCGCCTGATCCGGGTCGCGCTCGGCTCCATCGCGCTCGGCACGATCCTCGTCGCCAGTGCCCCGAACCTGGCGGTCCTGTTGCTCGGCCGCGCCCTGATGGGCCCGCTCGCCGCGCTGCTGCCGCTGGAGATCGGTCTCGTACGGGACCGGCTCAGCGTCGACGGCGGCCGCCGGGCCGTCGGCCTGCTGGTCGGCTCGCTGACCCTCGGCACCGTCCTCGGCCACGCCCTCGCGGGACCGCTGCTCAGTCTCCTCGGCGATCTGCGCTCCACCCTCGTCGCCCTCGCGGTGCTCGCCGTCTGCTGCGTCGCGCTCTCCTTCGTCGCCGTGCCCGAGTCGCGCACCCGCGCCGAGGGCCGCATGGACTGGTCGGGCGCCGTGCTGCTCGCGCTCGCCCTGGTGCTGCTCCTCGGCACCGTCGCGCGCGGCAGCACGTGGGGCTGGCTCTCCGCGCCCACCCTCGGCGGACTGCTGCTCGCCGTCGCACTGCTCACCGTGTGGGCGCGGCTCCAACTCGCCCGCCCGCACGCCCTGGTGGACGTACGAGCGCTGGCGCGCAGGCACAGCGCCCCCTATTACGCGTCCGGGTTCGTGCTCGGCGGGGTGATGCTCGGCGGACAGACCGTCGCCGTCAGCTTCATGGCCGCCTCACCCGCCGACGAGGGGTACGGCTTCGACCTGGCGCCCTGGCAGATCAGTCTCTACGGCGTCATCCCGAACATCATGGCGTTCGCCGGCTCGGCCCTGTGCGCCGCGCTCGCCGCGAAGATCGGCTACCGGCGGCTGCTGCTCGTGGCGTTCACCCTGCTCGCTGCCGGCTACGCGGGACAGATCGCCGGACACTCCGCTCTCGTGCCGTTCGCCGCGTGCGGCGCCCTGGTCGGCGTCGGCGCCGGGTTCGCGCTCGGCGGGCTGCCGACCGTGATCGTCGAGCGCAGCGCCGCCGATCGCACCGCCAGCGCGACGGCCGTCTACAACAACCTCAAGACGCTCGGCGGCAGCGTCGGCGGCGCCGCCTTCTCCGTCGCCCTCGGCTCCCTCGTCCTCGGCACGACCGACACCCCGGCGCTCAGCGCCTACGTCACCATCTGGACCGGCGCCGCCGTCGCCTGCGCGGTCGCCGTCCTCGTCCAACTCGCCTTCCGCGCAAGGGAGTCGGCGCCACCGGCGGCCGCCGTCACAGCACCCGGCGCCGCCGCCCCAGCCACGTCTGAGCGATGACCACGACCGCGAGGAACGCCCCGCTGACCACCTGCTGATACGCGGAGTCCAGCGAACCGATCTGGTTGATCACGTTCTGGATGACCTTGAGGAGGAGCACCCCCACCAGCGAACCGCTGAGGAAGCCGAAGCCCCCGGACAGCAGGGTGCCGCCGATGACGACCGCCGAGATCGCCTCCAGTTCCATGCCGGAGCCGAGGATCGTCACGCCGGACACCAGCCAGGCCGCGTTGAGCGCCCCGGCCAGGCCCGCACAGAGACCGGACACCGTGTACACGCCGATCTTCGTGCGGGCCACCGGCGCGCCCATCAGGGCCGCCGCGTCCTCGTTGCCGCCGACCGCGTACACGTACTGTCCGAAACGGGTGCGGCGCAGCACCAGCGCGCCCAGGACGAACAGCGCCAGCATGATCCACACCGGGACGCCGACGCCGAGCAGCCTGCCCTGGCCGAGCGTCGCGAAGAACGTGGACTTGTCGACCAGATACGTCGTCGAGCCCTCGTCGGTGAGGGCGAGCAGCAGGCCGCGCGCGCCGAGCATCGCCGCGAGCGTCACGATGAACGGGGCGAGCCGCGAGCGCGCGATGAGCAGGCCGTTGACCAGGCCGATCAGACCGCACACCGCGAGCGGCAGGAGCAGCGCGACCGCGGTGCCGTACCGCGATCCCCAGGCCGCGAGCACGCCGCCGAGGGCGAACAGTGAACCGACCGAGAGGTCGATGCCGCCCGTCACGATCACGAACGTCATGCCGAGCGCGACGATCGCGAGGAACGCCGACGACAGCGCCATGTTCTCCAGGTTGTCGCCGGTCAGGAACGTGTCGAAGGACAGTGACGCGAGGAGCACGGCGATCACCAGCGTGACCAGCGCGCCGTGCTGTTGGGCCAGCGCGCTGAGCCGCTCGGCGCGCGTGGCACCGAGGGGTTCCTCCGGCACGGCCCTGCCCGGCTGTACGGCTTCCACGTCGGTCATCGTCATCGCTTCCCCCGTTCCCTGGCCGCGTAGACGGCGAGCACGATCACCGCGGCCTGGGCGATCTGCGTCCACGACGGCGGCAGGTCGTGCTTGATGAGCGTGGCCGTCAGGAGCTGGATGAGGACCGCTCCCGCGACCGTGCCGCCGATGCGCACCCGGCCACCGGTCAGCGGGGTACCGCCGACCACGACCGCGGTGATCGCGGAGAGTTCCATCAGGTTGCCGAGCGACGTCGGGTCGCTGGCCGTGAGCCGGGCCGTCGCGAGCACCCCCGCCACGGCGGCAAGCACGCCGGACAGCACGTAGACGAGGACGAGGACCCGCCGCACCGGAAGCCCCGCGAGCCGCGCCGCGGGCCGGCTGTCCCCGATGGCGAGGAGCCGGCGGCCGAACGTCGTGCGCCGCACGACGAAGGCGACGAGCAGCGCGAGCGCCGCCGCGATCAGCACCACGTACGGGATGCCGAGCACGTCACCGGTGCCGAGCGCCCGCAGCCCCGGGTCCCGTACGTCCTTCAGCTGGGGCAGGAGCACGAGCGCGAGACCGCGGCCCGCGACCATCAGCGCCAGTGTGGCGACGATGGGCTGCACGCCGACGAACGCGACGAGCGCCCCGTTCGCGACGCCGACCAGGACCCCGCCGACGAGCGCCGCGAGCACGGCGATCCACGCCCCGTACCCGAGATACAGGGAGATCAGGGACGTGGCGAGCGCCATGACGGAGCCGACGGACAGGTCGACGCCCTCGCTGCCGATCGCGAGGGCCATGCCGAGTGCCACGATCAGGACGGGCGCGACCTGGACGGCCTGCGTACGGAAGTTCTCGGCGGACAGGAAGTGCGGGGTGAAGGCGATGTTCACCAGGAGCAGGACGGCGACGCCCAGATAGACGCCGTAGTCCTGGAGCAGGCGCAGGGCGCGGTCCCGGTCGACACCGGACCTGCCCAGGGTCAGTTCACTCAACGGACGGTCCTCCCAGGGGAGTCGAGGCGATGGCGCGCATCAGGCGGTCCTCCGTGACCGCGTCGCCGGTCAGCTCGGCGACCAGCGCGCCGTCCTTGAGGACGACGACCCGGTCCGAGCCCTCGATGAGTTCCTCCATGTCGGACGAGATGAGGAGCACGCCGAGGCCGTCGTCCGCCAACTCGTCGATGAGCTTTTGCACTTCGGCCTTCGCGCCCACGTCGATGCCGCGGGTCGGCTCGTCGAGGAGCAGCACCTTCGGGTTCATCGCGAGCCAGCGGGCGAGCAGTACCTTCTGCTGGTTGCCGCCCGACAGCTCGCCCACCTTCTGGTGCGGTCCCGCCGTCTTGATGCGCAGCCGCCGCACGAACGTGTCGACGATCCGGTCGATGCGGCCCTCGTCGACGAGCCCGAACCGGGACAGGCCCGGCAGCGCCGCCAGCGCGATGTTCTCCCGCACCGACAGGCCGGGCACGATCCCCTCCGCCTTGCGGTCCTCGGGCAGCAGGCTGATCCCCGCGCGGATCGCGGCGGGCGTGGACCCCGTACGGACAGGGGTGCCGGCCACGACGACCCGGCCCGAGTCCACCGGCAGGGCCCCCGCGATGGCCTTCGCGGTCTCGCTGCGCCCGGACCCGAGCAGCCCGCCGAGCCCGACGACCTCACCGGGCCGGATCTCCAGGGACACCCCGTGCAGCTGGTGCCGCACGGTCAACTCCCGCGCTTCGAGGACCGGTTCGGCCGCCGTGTCGTGTTCCCCGCTGAACTTGGTGAGGCCTTCTTCCTGTACGTCACCGATGTCGCGGCCCAGCATCAGCGACACGAGCCGCAGCCGGTCCAGGTCCGCGAGCTTCCCGGTGTGCACCACCTTGCCGTCGCGCAGCACGGTGACCGCGTCGCACACCTCGTACAGCTCGTCGAGCCGGTGGCTGACGTAGACGACGGCGATACCGCGCTCGCGCAGCATCCGGATCACGCCGAACAGGGTGCGCACCTCGCGCGGCTCCAGCGACGACGTCGGCTCGTCCATGATGACGACCTTCGCGTCCACCGAGACCGCGCGGGCCAGGGCCACCATCTGCTGGGCGCCGACGCCGAGTTCGCGCAACGGGCGCCGCACGTCGACGCGGACGCCGAGCTCGCTCAGTGCCGTCTCCGCCTCCCGGTGCATCCGCCGGAAGTCGATCAGCCCCAGCCTGCCGCGCGGCTCGCGGCCGAGGAACAGATTGCGGGCGACGCTCATCAGCGGGACGAGGTTGACCTCCTGGTAGATCGTGGAGATGCCCGCGTGCTGGGCCTCAAGTGGTGTGGAGAAGCCGACCTGTCGGCCGTCGAAGGCGAGAGTGCCCGCGGCGGGGTCGGGCCGGTACACCCCCGTGAGCACCTTGATGAGCGTCGACTTGCCCGCCCCGTTCTCCCCGATCAGGGCGTGCACCTCCCCGGCGCGCGCGGTGAAGTCGACATCGTCGAGAGCGCGCACGCCGGGGAACGTCTTGCTGAGGCCGGTGGCTGACAGCATGTCAGAACGCCTTGTCGATGTCCGCGCCGGCGTTGGCCTTCGTGTACGCACTGTCCTTGATAACGATGTCCTGGCCGACCTTGTCACCCTGTGTGAACGAATCCAGGGTCTGGAAGGCGAGCGGGCCGAACCGCGGGTTGGACTCGATGACGCCGAAGATCCAGCCGTCGACGATGCCCTGCACCGCGTTGCGCGTACCGTCGACGGTCACGATCTTCACGTCGCCGGCCTTCTTGCCGGCGCCCTTGAGGGCGTTGACCGCGCCGAGGCCCATCTCGTCGTTCTCGGCGTAGATCCCGTCGATGTCCGGCTTCGACTGGATGAGCTGCTCGGTGACCTGCTGGCCCTTCTCCCGGGCGAACTCGCCGGTCTGCTTGAAGACCACCTTCAGATCCGGGGCCTTCTCCTTGATCCGGTCCTCGAAGCCCTTGGTGCGCTCGGTGGTGACGTTGTTGCCCGCAGCGCCGAGCAGGATCGCGAGGGTGCCCTTGCCGCCCGTCGCCTCGATCATCCGGTCTGCGGCGCGCTTGCCCTGCTCGACGAAGTCGGAACCGATGAAGGACACGTAGTCCTTGCAGGCCGTCGCGTTGATCTTGCGGTCGACGGTGACGATCGGGATGTGCCTGGCCCCTGCCGCGCGCAGCACAGGCTCCCAGCCGTCGGAGTTGAGCGGTGCGATGACCAGCAGGTCCGCACCCTTGGAGATCAGGTCCTGGACGTCGCTGATCTGCTTGGAGAACTGCGACTGGGCGTTGGCCGTGAGCAGCTTGACGCCACGCTTCTTCGCCTCGGCCTTGAGGGAGGCGGTCTCCGCGATCCGGAACGGGTTGGCCTCCTTCTCGGACTGCGAGAAGCCGACGGTGGCGTTCTTCAGGTCGAGCTTCTTGCCGCCGAACGCGGCGATGTCGCAGGTCTTGCCGCCGTCCGGCGAGGCGACCTCCTGCCCGGCGTTCTCGTTCGCGGCGCTCGAACTTCCCTTGCCCGAGCCGCTGTTGTCGTCCTCGGACTTGGCGCACCCGGTGGCGAGCGCGAGGCCCGCGACGAGGCCGGCGGCCAGCAGGGTCCGGGTGGAGGTACGGCGAAGGCGTGCGGTCTGCGTCATTGGTGGTCCCCATTACGGCACGGCCCGGCGCGTGAACGCGCTGACGGGGTGGATGTGTTCGACCGGTCGGATCTGCGCTACAGGGGAGGTTTTTACATCGTTGGAAGAAGGCTGTAAAGCCTTCGCGCAGGGACTCGCTCACTGCCCCCGGAGCGGGCGGCTCATCGCCGGCCGAGCGTGCTCTCGCGCTCCACCAGCCGGAATTCCGCGGTCAGTTCACGCCCCACCTGCGGCTCCGGGTGCTCCAGGTGGCGCAGCAGGGAGCCCACCGCAAGCCGCGCGATGGCCTGCTTGTCCGGGGAGATCGTGGTGAGCGTGACCGCGCCGTACCGGCCCTCCGCGAGGTCGTCGAAGCCGACCACCGCGACGTCCCATGGCACCCGCAGCCCGCGCTCGTGCAGCACCCGCATCGCCCCGATCGCCACCAGGTCGTTGTACGCGAACACGGCGTCGGGCCGCACCCCCGAGTCCAGCATCCGCGCCATCGCCTCGGCCCCGTCGTGCCGGTCCCAGCCGCCCGTCGGCCCCACGAGAGTGTCCGGCGCGGGGACCCCCGCCTCGGTCAACTCCGCACGCCAGCCGGCGAGTCGCAGGTGCGCGGGCTGGTTCGCCGCGTCGGTGCGCGCGCCCAGATAGGCGATGCGCGTGCGGCCCCGGCCGAGCAGATGGCGTACGGCGGTGCGGGACGCGGCGACGTTGTCGATCGCGATGTGGTCGTAGGGCAGGTCGTACTCGCGCTCGCCGAGCAGCACCAGCGGCACATCGTCCTCGCGCCCGCGCAGATCCGACTCCTCCAGCTCCAGCGGGCTCAGGATCAGGCCGTCGATCACCCGCGCCCTGAACCCCTGGCTCACCAGGACCTCCTGTTCGCGCTCACCCCGGGTGTGGTCGAGCAGCACCGTGAAGTCGTGCTCCGCCGCCGCGTCGATGACGGCTCCGGCGAGCTCGGCGAAGTACGGGTTGCCGAGCTCGGGGACGGCGAGCGCGATGATGCCCGTACGCCCTTTGCGCAGGTGACGGGCCGTCAAGTTCGGCCGGTAGCCCAGCGCGTCGATGGCCTCCTGGACACGGGCGCGCATCGCCGGGGTGACGTGCTGGTAGTTGTTCACGACGTTCGACACGGTCTTGATCGAGACGCCCGCACGCTCCGCGACATCCTTGAGGCTCACCCGCACGGAATCTCCCTCGGCTCGGCGCGCCCGCTCGCCGGGTGCGCGTGTCGTGCCCCTGGACAGCGCGCCGCGCAGCGTGCTGTCATGCCAACTGCCGTTCCTTCCAACGTTGTACATGCTCGTTGTACCGACTTGAGCGGCGAGCCGCCACCCTTCTTCGAAGCGTTCCAGCAAAGGAGGATCCGTGCGCACCAGAAACCTCAGACGTCACGGGCGACATCTGGCACTTCTCCTGACCACGGCCCTCGGACTGACCGCGCTCTCCATGGCCCCCACCGCCTCGGCGGGCACGGCCGCGGACGAACCGGTCGTGCCGCAGGGCCTCAAGGGCGAGTACTACGCCCAATCCGCCCCCGGTGCCTTCGACTTCGCCACCCTGAAGGCAACCGGGTTCGACCCGAAGATCGACTTCGGCAGCCTGGAGTCCCGCCTCCAGGCCGCCACCGGCAGCGCCGACGACGCCAGCGTGCGCTGGACCGGGAAGGTCGTGCCGGAGAAGACCGGCCTGACAACGTTTTCCATCATCGGTGACAACGGCTTCCGGCTGTGGATCGACGGAAAGCTGACCATCGACCACTGGGTCGACGACTGGGACAGGGAACAGACCTCCCAGCCCGTCGAGTTGACCGCGGGCAAGGCCGTCGACATCAAGGTCGAGTACTTCGAGCACTACGGCGGGTCCAACCTCCATCTGCGCTGGACCGAGCCCGGCGAGGCGAAGGAGGCGATTCCCTCCTCCGCGTTCCGGCTGCCCGACGACTGGGCGTACGACGGAGCGATCGGCACCACCGTGCTCGGCGACGGGCGCACCCTCAAGCTCGACTTCGCGCAGAAGCTCGGTGCGGTCCCCGGCGAGGTCGACGACCACCTCACCGCCGTGATCGGCGGTGCCAAGTGGCCGCTCGACTCGGTCGCGGCCGACCCCGACGACCCGCGCGCCGTCCTCGTCGGCCTGAAGGAGCCGGTCGTCGGCAACAAGGAGGGTGACGCGGCCGGCCTCGCCGACGTCACCTACGACGGCAAGGGCGGACTGACCGGCGCCGACGGCAAGGCGGTCGGCTCCTTCTGGTCCAGCGGCCCCAACCACTCCACGTACGAGCTGAGCACCAAGTGGGGCGACGACGTCACCCCCGCCAACGCGCACCGCGAGTACCCGCGGCCCCAGCTCACCCGCACCAAGTGGCAGAACCTGAACGGCAGTTGGCAGTTCGCCGCGGCCAAGGCGGGGGAGCAGCCGCCGGTCGGCAGGAACCTCGACGAGAAGATCCTCGTGCCCTACCCGGTCGAGTCCCAGCTCTCCGGGATCGAGCGCCACGAGGACCGCATGTGGTACCGGCGCACGTTCACCGTGCCCGCGGACTGGAAGGTCGGCACCGGACAGCGCCTCCAGCTCAACTTCGGTGCCGTCGACTGGCAGTCCGAGGTCTATGTGAACGGCAAGAAGGTCGCCGATCACAAGGGCGGCTACGACAAGTTCAGCGCCGACGTCACCGACGCCCTCAAGCCCGGCCGCACCCAGGAGCTGATCGTCGGAGTCTACGACCCGACGGACGCGGCGAACGGCGAGAACCCGCCGATGGGCAAGCAGCGCCTCGACCCGAGCGGCATCTGGTACACCCCGTCCTCCGGCATCTGGCAGACGGTGTGGATGGAGCCCGTCGCGGCCGACCACGTCACGGACCTCAAGCTGACGCCGGACGTCAAGAAGGGCGAACTGGCCGTCGAGACCAGGGGAGTCCGCGCCGGCCTGCCCGTCACCGCGACGGCGTACGAGGGTGACAAGAAGGTCGCCACCGCGACCGGCACCTCCGGCAGCCCGCTCACCGTGAAGCTCACGAACCCGCGGCTGTGGACCCCCGACAAGCCGTTCCTCTACGACCTCAAGGTGCGTGTCGGCGACGACCGTGTCGGCAGCTACTTCGGGATGCGCTCCGTCTC
Organism: Streptomyces sp. NPDC052225; assembly: GCF_040679615.1. Lineage (NCBI taxonomy): Bacteria > Bacillati > Actinomycetota > Actinomycetes > Kitasatosporales > Streptomycetaceae > Streptomyces > Streptomyces sp. NPDC052225. The sequence goes on from NZ_JBFAVD010000013.1 coordinate 126,785, forward strand.
CGTCGAGAAGGTGAACGGCACCCCGCGCACCCTCCTCAACGGCAAGCCGGTCTTCATGATGGCCACCCTCGACCAGGGCTTCTGGCCCGACGGCCTGCACACCGCGCCGAGCGACGAGGCCCTGGCGTACGACCTGAGGATGCACAAGAAGATGGGCTTCAACTCGGTCCGCAAGCACATCAAGGTGGAACCCGACCGCTGGTTCTACTGGGCCGACAAGCTGGGCCTGCTCGTCTGGCAGGACATGCCGGCGATGGCCGCGGGGGTCAACCCGTCGACCGCCGCCCGTGCCGAGTACGAGCGCGAGATGAAGACGATGATCGACCAGCACGTCAACCACCCGTCGGTCGTCATGTGGGTCACCTTCAACGAGGGCTGGGGCCAGTACGACGAGGCCCGCATCGCCGACCAGGCGAAGTCCTGGGACCCGACCCGACTGATCAACTCGATGTCCGGCCTCAACCTCGGCCGGGACGGCGGCACCGGCGACATCATGGACGAGCACGGCTACCCGAGCCCCGCCCTGCCACCGCACCCCGACGGTGAACGGGCCCTGGTCGCGGGCGAGTACGGCGGTCTCGGCCTCGCCGTCCCGGGCCACGCGTGGTCCGTGCAGCAGTCGTACGTGGATGTGGACCCGGCCACGTACACCGACGACTACCTCGCCAAGCTCGCCGAGGTGCACAAGCTGGCCTGCAAGGGCGGCAACGGCGCCGTCTACACGCAGATCTCCGACGTCGAGGGCGAGCTCAACGGCCTGCTGACGTACGACCGCAGGGTCGTCAAGCCGGACGTGAAGCGGGTGCACGACGCCCAGGAGGCGCTGATCCGCGACGCCTCGCAGGACACCGTGGCGAACTGCGCCTGATCCGCACACCAGTGGGGGCGGGCCCCGTGCCGGGCCCGCCCCTCCTTCCCTGTCCATGAACATGCCTTCCCCGCCCGTGGTCTTGACGGGCCGTCGGGGCCGACGAAGAATGATCGCGCCCCCCGCTGACAACGTTGTCGAAAGGTGCACGATGCGCAGCCGCACGCCGAGCAGCACAACGATGGAAAGACGCCCAGGCCGCTTGCGCCCCCGCGCCCTGGGCGTGGTCGCTGCCGCCGCCCTGCTGGGGGCCGGACTCGCGGCGCCGGCGGCCCAGGCCGCCACGGACGGTCGACTGACCGATCTGGTCAACCCGTTCATCGGGACCGAGAACGAGGGCAACACCTATCCGGGCGCCGCCGTGCCGTTCGGCATGGTGCAGTTCTCGCCGGACACCGGGCACAACACCGGCTACGACCACTCCGACACCCACATCCGGGGCTTCTCCACCGTCCACCTCTCGGGCGTGGGCTGCGGACTCGGCGGCGATCTCCCCGTCCTGCCGACGACCGGCGACATCACGAGCACGGACTACGCGAAGTACGCGGCCGAGTTCAGCCACGACGACGAGCAGGCCTCGCCCGGCTCGTACAGGGTCGGCCTGAAGAGCGGCATCGAGGCCGAGCTGACCGCCACCAAGCGGACCGGCGTGCAGAAGTACACGTTCCCGGCCACCGACAAGGCCAACGTGATGATCAACGCGGGCCAGTCGCTGCACAAGACGCTGCACACCAAGGTCGAGATCCTCGACAACCGGACCGTGCGCACCGCCATCACCGGCAGCGGCTTCTGCCAGGACACCAAGCCGTACACGCTCTACACGATCACGAAGTTCGACCGCCCCTTCACCACGTCCGGCACGTGGAAGGGCGACACGGTCACCGAGGGCGCGAAGACCTCCGACGCCGACGCCGAGCGCAACGGCGCCTTCGTCCGCTTCGACACCAGCAAGGACCGCACCGTCGAGGCGACCACGGCCATCTCGTACGTGGACGCGCACGGCGCCGCCCTCAACCTCCGCACGGAGGGCGGCCGTTCGTACGCCGACGTGCGCGACGCCGCGCAGGCCGCGTGGGAGGACCGGCTCGACGACGTGAAGGCCCAGGGCGGCGGCGACACCCTGCGCCGCACCTTCTACTCGTCGCTGTACCGGTCGTTCCTCGCCCCGAACATCGGCAGCGACGTCGACGGCCGCTACACCGGCTGGGACCAGAAGATCCACCGCGCCGACGGGTTCACCTACTACCAGAACTGGTCCCTGTGGGACACGTACCGCACGCAGGCCCAGCTCCTGTCGCTGCTCGCGCCGCGCGAGTCGCGGGACATGGCGCTGTCCGTGATCCGGATCGACAGGGACAGCGGCTGGCTGCCCAAGTGGGGCTACGGCACGGTCGAGACGAACATCATGACCGGTGACCCCGTCACCCCGTTCCTCACCAACGCCTACCAGCAGGGGCTGTTGAAGGGGCACGAGGAGGAGGCGTACAAGGCGCTGAAGAAGAACGCCGACGGCGTGCCGCCGGCCGACTCCGCACCGGTGGGCCGCGAGGCCAACAAGGAGTACATCGCCGACGGGTTCGCGCCGTACATCAAGGGCCGCGCGCACGTGAAGCCCGGCGACTCCGACTACGACCACGGGGCCTCGGCCACCCTGGAGTACGCCCTGTCCGACGCCATGCTCGGCCAGATGGCCAAGGACCTCGGGCATGACGCGGACGCCGCGCGGTACACCGAGCGCGCGCAGAACTACCGCAAGATCTTTGACAGTTCGACCGGATTCTTCCGGGCTCGCGACGCCTCGGGGGCCTTCACCGGACCCGCGGACCCCGCCCAGAGCGAGGGCTTCCACGAGGGCACGTCCTGGCAGTACCAGTGGCTCGTCCCGCAGGACCTGCCGGGCATGGTCTCGCTGATCGGCGGCAAGGACGCCGCGAACCAGCGCCTCGACTCGTTCTTCGCCTACGACCAGCTGGTGAAGGACCCGGCGAAGACGGCGCGCGAGGTGTGGGTCAACGGCCCGTACGACTACTACAACGCCGACAAGTACAACCCGCAGAACGAGCCCGACCTCATCGCCCCGTACACGTACCTGTCGACCGGCCAGCCGTGGAAGACCACCGACGTGGTGCACGGCGCGCTCACCCTGTTCACCGACACCCCGACCGGGATGACCGGCAACGACGACCTGGGCACCATGTCCGCCTGGAACGTCCTGTCCTCCATCGGCATCTTCCCGGTGCAGCCCGGCACGGACACCTGGGGTCTGTCGACCCCGGTCTTCGAGCGCGTGGACGTCTCGCTCGACCGGCGCTACTACCCGACGGGGAAGCTCACCGTGCGGGCGCCGGGGACCTCGGACACCGTCCGCTACATCCAGTCGGCGAAGGTGAACGGCGCGGACTACGGCAAGACGTATCTGACCACCGACGACCTGCGCGGGCTTCGCGACCTCACCTTCGACGTGGGCGGCACGCCCTCCACGTGGGGGACCGGGGCCGACGCGGCGCCGCCCGCGCTGAAGTGACGTACTAGACACGGCACGTGGTGTCACAGCTGTCCCACGGGACCCGCCTTCCACCCGGGAGGCGGGTCTTAATCTGTTGTTAACTGTCCGTGTCTAGATCGTACTTGACCGTAATCGGCTCAGGGCTGTTGACTGCGGGTTCCCGTCGTCGACGCGAGAGCACTCCATGACCTCCACGAGCTCGGACCTGCTCGCACCACTCGACCTTGCGTTCTGGAACATCGAGACCGCCGAACACCCCATGCACCTGGGCGCGTTGGGGGTGTTCGACGCCGACGCGCCCGGTGCCGCCGAGCACGCGTACGAGCTGCTCGCGGCCCGCGCGGCCGGGGTGCCCGGACTGCGCATGCGCATCGCGGGGGTGCTCGTGCCCGTCGGCGGCGCCGCTCGCGTGCCCGTCGCCGACTTCGACCCGCTGGCGCACGTACGGCTCACGGAACCGGTGGACGACTTCCACGCCGCCGCGGGGGAGTTCATGGAGCGGCCCCTCGACCGGCGGCGCCCGCCGTGGGAGGCGCACGTGCTGCCCTCGGCGGACGGCGCCTCGTTCGCCGTGCTCTTCAAGTTCCACCACGCTCTCGCCGACGGGCTGCGCGCCCTGACGCTGGCCGCCGCCGTGATGGACCCCATGGACCTGCCGGCCGCGCGCACCCCGAAGCCCGAGCCCGTCCGGCGCCGCGGTCCGCGCCTTCCGTTTCCGGGCCTGCGCGAGATCACCCTCGGCGACCTCGACCCGCGGCGCTACCCGGACCACGTACGCACCGTCGTGGGCAGCGCCACCCAGGCCGTCGCCATCGGCGCCTCCGTGGCCCGCGCCACCTGGGGCGTGCGGACCTCGCCCGCGCTCACCGCGAAGGCCAGCGGCACCCGGCGCACCGCCGGCGCCGTCCTCGACCTGGACGACGTGCACCGCATCCGCAAGACCGTCGGCGGCACGGTCAACGACGTCCTCATCGCGGTCGTCGCCGGGGCCGTGCGGCGCTGGCTCGACGAGCGCGGCGACGGCAGCGACGGCGTGGAGCCGCGTGCCCTGATCCCCGTATCGCGGCGCCGCCCGCGCACCGCCCACCCGCAGGGCAACCGGCTCTCCGGCTACCTGGTGCGGCTGCCCGTCGCGCAGGCCGACCCGCTGGAGCGGCTGCGCGAGGTCCGGGCCGCCATGGACCGGCGCAAGGACCACGGGCCGAACCGCGGCGCCGGCGCCGTCGCCCTGCTCGCCGACCACGTGCCGCCCCTCGGGCACCGGCTCGGCGGCTCCCTCGTCGGCCAGAACGCGCGCCTGCTCTTCGACCTGCTGGTCACCAGCGTGCCGCTGCCCAGCCTCGGCCTGAAACTCGGCGGCTGCCCGCTGCGCGAGGTGTTCCCGCTGGCCCCCCTCGCCCAGGGCCAGTCCCTGGCCGTCGCGGTGTCGACGTACCGGGGGCGCGTGCACTACGGCCTGGTGGCGGACGCGGCGGCCGTCCCGGACCTGGACGCGCTGGCGCGGGCCGTGCACGCCGAGGTCGCGCTGCTGATCGCGGAGTGCGAGCGGGCTCCCCGGTAGCCACCCGGTGCGCGGCCGGTCGCGGAGGCGGCCGGCCGCTGCACCATTTGGCCGACCCGAGGGCGCGCCAGTATCCTCCGGAGCTGGCGGGATCAACTGTGCGACCTGTAAGGTGCCGCCTTTTGGCAGCCGCGCGGCCATCCCGTCCCGCCGCGGCACGAGCGACACGAGGAACAGCAGCGGCGATGACCGTCACAGAGGACAACCAGGCCCCCGAGGCCGGCGAGGCCGCCGGCATCGAGTTCGGCCCCGGCATCGACCCGGAGCGTCTCGCCGTGTGTCTGAGCGTGCTGGACGAGCTCGACAAGCTGGACGTCGACCACCCCGACGCGATCAAGGTCCGGCGCGCCACGGCCGGGATCTACCGGACCGTGAAGCAGCGCCGCCGCCAGGAGCGCCGTGCCGCCAAGACCGCCCACGACAAGGCCGTCACCGAGGCGACCGCGACCGGCTCCGCGGAGCGCATCGACGACGAGACCGAGGGCCTGCTGCCCTCGTCGAAGGTCGAGGAGGGCCGGATCGCGGGGATACTCCAGCGCCCCCGCTCCTGCTACACCTGCAAGACCCGGTACGTCGAGGTCAACTACTTCTACCACCAGCTCTGTCCGGACTGCGCCCGCCTGAACCGCGAGAAGCGCGACGCCCGCACCGACCTCACCGGCAAGCGCGCCCTGCTCACCGGCGGCCGCGCCAAGATCGGCATGTACATCGCGCTGCGCCTCCTGCGCGACGGCGCCCACACGACGATCACCACGCGCTTCCCGAAGGACGCCATCCGCCGCTTCAAGGCGATGGAGGACTCCGCGGAGTGGATCCACCGCCTGGAGGTCGTCGGCATCGACCTGCGCGACCCGGCCCAGACCGTCGCCCTCGCCGAGCAGCTCACCGCCGCGGGCCCGCTGGACATCCTGATCAACAACGCCACGCAGACCGTGCGCCGGCTGCCCTCCGCCTACGCGGCCCTGGTCGAGGGCGAGAGCGCCCCGCTGCCCGCCGGCGAGCTGCCCGCGCACTCGGTGATCGGCGCGTTCAACTCGGGCGCCGTCGACGGCCTCGCCGCGCTGCCCGTCGGCGTCAGCGGCCTCGACGCCCAGCAGGTCGCCGACCTCGCCCTCGTCGCGGGCAACGCGAGCATCGAGCGGCACCTCGACGGCACCGCCATCGACGCGGGCGGCCTGGTGCCGGACGTCGTCGACACCAACACCTGGGTGCAGACCATCGAGCAGATCTCCCCGGTGGAGCTCCTCGAGACCCAGCTGTGCAACTACACGTCGCCGTTCATCCTGATCAGCGCCCTGCGCTCGGCCATGGCCGACGCCGCCAAGAAGGCGGCGAGCGGACGCGCGTACGTCGTGAACGTCTCGGCGATGGAGGGCGTCTTCGGCCGCGGCTACAAGGGCGCGGGCCACCCGAACACGAACGCCGCGAAGGCCGCGATGAACATGGTCACGCGGACCAGCGCGCAGGAGATGTTCCAGACGGACGGCATCCTCATGACGTCGGTCGACACCGGCTGGATCACCGACGAGCGCCCGCACTACGACAAACTGCGCCTCGCAGAGGAGGGCTTCCACGCCCCGCTCGACCTGATCGACGGCGCGGCCCGCGTGTACGACCCGGTCGTGCGCGGCGAGGCCGGCGACGACGTGTACGGCGTCTTCCTCAAGGACTACGCGCCCGGCAAGTGGTGACGCAGCTGGTGCTGCACGGCCTGCGCGTCGCCGGTGGGTGAGGCGGCGCGCACCCGTGTGCCGCCGTCCACGAGGAGGTCCGCGCCGGTGATCCAGGACGCCTCGTCCGACACCAGCCAGCGCACCGCCCGCGCGATGTCCTCGGGCTCGCCGATCCGCCCGGTCGGCAGCCCGGCCGCCACCGCCTCCTCGGCCCGCTCCCACACGAACCGCGCCATCTCGGTGCGCACCAGGCCGGGGGAGACCGAGTTGACCCGCACCAACGGGCCAAGCTCGCCCGCGAGTTGAGCCGTCAGGTGCAGCAGCGCCGCCTTGCTCGTCCCGTACGCACCCACGTGCGGGCCGACATGCGCGGCTCCTTCGGTGCATACGTTGACGACGGCGCCGCCGTGCTCGCTCATCCACGCCCGCCACGCGCACTGCACCAGGCGCAGCGGCGCCTCCACGTTCACCGTGAACGCCGTGCGCCACGCGTCCGGGTCGGCGTCCATGAGCGGGCCGTACGGCTGGTTCGTCGCGGCGTTGTTCACGACGATGTCGACCCGGCCGTACGCCGCGAGCGTCGCCTCCGTGACCTCCCACAGGTGGGCCGGATCGGCGACGGAACCGGCCACCCCGATCGCGTCCGCGCCCCGCGCGCGCAGCGCCACGACCGTCTCGCGCACCCCGTCGGTGTCGCGTGCCGTCACGCACAACCGCGCCCCCGCGCGGGCGAGTTCGTCGGCGACGGCGCGGCCGATGCCCCGCGAGGCACCGGTCACGACGGCCGCCCTGCCGTCGAGGGGGCGTGAAGTCATGGGCGTACGGTCTCATGACCACCCGAGCCATGACGATGTGTCAGCCGTGCGAGGTTCGTGGACCGTTGGTAAAGGAGTGTGACCGGGGGAGCCCCACCTCACGTGACGGCGACCGGCGTTGGCCTGGCCCCCGCCGCCACCAGCTCAAGAACCGGACGCCAGTCGTCGAGGACCCCGGCGTCCAGGCCCACCACCTTGCCCGCGTCGTCGGCCTGCCGCAGCGTCACCGCGTCCTCGCACAGGGGGTCCGCCTCGAACGCGGCGACCTCCCGCGGCGTCATCGGGCCGCCCTGCGTCCCCATGGTCAGCGCGCTCTGCGGCGACAGGCCCCGGCCCGGCTCGACCGCCGCGAGATACCGCTTGGCCGGGACGTGCAGCCGTACGAGAGCGGCGACCCGCTCGCCGAGCAGCCCGCGCACCGCGTCCGCGGCCCGGTCCGCGTGCCCCGCGTCGTCGCCCGGGCACAGCAGATGCCCGAGATCGTGGACGAGACCCGCGACCTGCAACTCCTTGTCGCTGGGCCGGCCGCGGCGCAGCAACGCCGCGGTCTGCAGCGCGTGGTCGTGCAGATCGACGGGGTCGCCACCGCGGTCGGGGGCGTCCCACGCGCCGCGGCAGGCGTGCAGCGCGGCCATCAACTCCTCGACGGTGCGCAGCTCGACGCGTTCCATGGACGACTCCTCACGAAGATCCTCCGCTGCCCTCTCCTTGTCCGGAAGCAGACCATGCCGACCTGACGGACCGGTCAACGGGACGTTAACGGTCCGCCCTTTCGCGTCGTCTCCCGCGCGTGGTGCAGAATTGCCCGCATGCCCCGCTTCGCCCTCCACGCCTTCCTGGTGACACTCCTCGTCGCCGTGCTCGGCGTGGCCCAGGGCATGGGGGCCGACACCGCGTCCGCGACCGCCTCGACGGTCACGGCCGTCCGGGCGGCACCGGCGACCCCGGGCTGCGATCCGCAGCAGCACCAGGCGCCCGACAGCCGGCAGGGCGTTCCCTCGCGCGGCACGTCCGCCCATGAGCTCCTCGCGCCGCTCGTGTACGCGCACGGGCACGGCGCCACCGCCGTGTTCGACAGCGCGATCCCGCCGACGCCGGCCGGCCGCGGCCCGCCCCCGCTCGACCCGCCCAGCCCCGTCGAACTGTCCGTCCTGCGCGTGTAGATGACCCCGGCGTCCCGCCGACCCGTCATCACCTGTACCTCCCCACGCAAGGACGACTTCGTCATGCCCGAGAACACGTCAAGCAAAAAGACCCGCCCGCTCGCCATCGGCGCCGCCGTGGCCGTCGCCGCCGCCCTGCTCGGCACCGTCTCGTACACCGCGACCAGGCCCGAACCCCGAAGCGACGCCTCCTCCCGTCAGGAGAGCTCCGCCGGGCAGCAGCCCGACGACGCCACGGCCCAGCTCGTGAGGCTCGCCCGGCGCGACAGCGGCGACCGGCTCGCCCGGGGCCGCGCCGACGCCCCCGTCGTCCTCATCGAGTACGCCGACTTCAAGTGCGGCTACTGCGGCAAGTTCGCCCGCGACACCGAACCCGGCCTCGTGAAGAAGTACGTCGACGAGGGCACCCTGCGCATCGAGTGGCGCAACTTCCCGATCTTCGGGGCCGAGTCGGAGGCCGCGGCGCGCGCCGCCTGGGCGGCCGGACAGCAGGGCCGCTTCTGGCAGTTCCACCGGGCGGCCTACGCCGACGGAGCCAAGGAGAAGGGCTTCGGCGCAGGCCGCCTCGACGCCCTCGCCCGCGAGGCCGGGGTGCGCGACCTCGACCGGTTCCGCGCCGACCGCGACGGCGAGGCGGCGCACGCGGCGGTCAGGAAGGACCGCGACGAGGCCTACCGCCTGGGAGCCACGTCCACGCCGTCCTTCCTGATCAACGGCAGGCCCCTGGCCGGAGCCCAGCCCGCCGCCACCTTCGAGCAGGCGATCGAGACAGCAGCACAGCAGGCGGCCGAGAAGTGAGCGACATCGGCTACCTCGCGGCGTTCCTCGGCGGACTGCTCGCGCTGCTCAGCCCGTGCAGCGCGCTGCTCCTGCCCGCGTTCTTCGCGTACTCCATCGACAGCCCCACCCGTCTCGTGGCCCGCACCGGCATCTTCTACCTCGGCCTCGCGACGACCCTCGTGCCGCTCGGCGCCGCCGGCTCGTACGCGGGGCGCTTCTTCTACGGCAACCGCGATCTGCTGGTCACCGTCGGCGGCTGGCTGATCATCGCGCTCGGCCTGCTCCAGATCGCCGGCCGCGGATTCGCCTCGCGGCGGATGACCGAACTCTCCGGCCGCATCCGCCCCACGAACGCCCTGTCCGTCTACGCCCTCGGCGCCGTCTACGGCCTCGCCGGATTCTGCGCGGGACCGATCCTCGGCAGCGTCCTCACCGTCGCCGCGCTCGGCGGGCACCCGGTCTACGGCGGGGCCCTGCTCGCCGTCTACGCGCTGGGCATGGCCGTACCGCTGTTCCTGCTCGCCCTGCTGTGGGAGCGGCTCGACCTGGGGCGCCGGCGGTGGCTGCGCGGCAGGAGCGTGCGGATCGGGCGGTTCGAGGCGCACTCGACGTCCCTCGCCTCCGGCCTGTTCTTCCTCGCGCTCGGCACCCTGTTCCTGGTCTTCGACGGGACGACGGCGCTGCCCGGACTGCTCGACGTCGACGCCTCGTTCGCCGCCGAGCAGTGGGCGCGCCGCGTCGGCGACCGGGTGCCGGACGCGGCCCTGACGGCCCTGGCGGTCGCCGCCGTGGGCCTGGTGTTCGTCGTACGGGCCCTGCGGGGCCGGACACGGACGGTGACCGGGCACCGCGAACCCCGCGAGGAGGTGAACGCCGCGCCCGCCCCGCCCGTATCTTCCCGTACCACCAAGTAGCTCGCCGCACGGGCGAGTTGACATCGGTCCCGGGAGGTCTGCTTGCGTCGCGTGAACGGCACCGCTCTCATCCTCGCCGCCCTGGTCGCCACGTTCGGCGCCCTGGCCTTCCCGATCTGGTCGTACGCCGACCGGTCGGGAACCGGCCAGGCGAATCTGAACGCCGGCACGGTCGCCACCCAGTGGGGGCCGCTGTCGGCGGCCGACCGGGACCTCGTCGTGAAGGTCAGGCTCGCCGGACTGTGGGAGATACCGGCGGGCCAGCAGGCCATGGAGCGCGCCCCCACCCAGGCGATCAGGGACGCGGGCGACCACCTCGTCGTCGGCCACACCGATCTGGACCAGCGGGTGCGCTCCGTGGCCGCGAAGCTGGGCGTCGAACTCCCCAATCAGCCGAACCCGCAGCAGCAGGGCTGGCTGGATGAGCTGACGGCCGCGAGCGGCAAGGACTACGAGCGGAAGTTCGCCAATCTGCTGCGGGACTCCCACGGAAAGGTGTTCGCGGCGATCGCCCAGGTCCGCCACACCACCCGCAACACACTTGTGCGAGAGCTGGCCACCGACGCCAACCAGACGGTGCTCGACCACATCACGATGCTGGAGAACACCGGTGACGTGGACTTCGACGCCATCGCCGACGAGGCGGCGGGCACCGCAACGGCCAGTCCGACGGGCCCGCCCCCGCCGAACGGCCAGGTCCCGAGCGCCCCCGCGCCCGCCGTGCCCTCGGGTTCACCCGACGCGACCTCGCGCCCCTCGGCCGCCCCGACCGACGAACCGGGCCGCAGCATCAACACGGACCGGCCCGCTCCCACGTCCTGAAGCGCCCCGAGGGAGCGAATGCGGTCGCGGGCCGACGGGTGCGCGTGGCTGAATGAACACCCGGCGACCTCCGGAGGGCAGCCGGGTTTCAGCCCCATAGAGCGGACCCCCGCTCATTTGGTTACTCTGTAGCCGGACGGTTACCGCACGTGGGTCCCACCCGTACCCATGGTTCCGTCCGGGGAGAGGCCGATCACCACGGCCGATCCCACCAGCGACAACCGGCGCCACCGCGCCCGAACTGGCCCTTTGTTCAAGCCCGATCGGGCCTCCGGACCCCAGCACCACGCTGGGCAGCCGGTATGCCGGAGCGGGTTACCCGACACACAAGGAGTGCGCGGTGACACCAGAGAAGACGAACACCGAGAAGCGCCCGAAGGAACGTACCGAGCGGGCCGGCCGCAGGCCGGAGAAGCTCGGCAGCCTGGACGTCTGGGCCCGGTCGGCGCCCATCCGCCTCGCCGGCTACGAGGACGATCTCGCCGAACCCCACATCCTGCCCAGCGTCGACTGACCCGGCGCGCTCGGCCCGCACCCCTCCTCCGTGAGGGGTGCGGGCTTTTTTGTGTCCCTGCCCGCGAGGTGTCATCGGATCAATCTCCCAACTCTCTTCTCTGCGCGGCCCATTGACGGTCTTCGTGCGCCGCCGCATCATCAGACATCCGATGAATGAAGGTCGAGCCGCCCACCGCCCCGCCGCCCCTCAAGGGAGTGCTGTGCATGAGTGCGTACCCAAGACGTCAGGTCCTCGGAGCCGCCGCCGTCGTCGCCGCCGCGACCGCGGTGCCCTGGGCCACCGCAGGACCCTCCGCCGCCACGCCGCGCGCCGCCGCGGACGGTGACTGGGGTGCCGTCCCCGCCCCGGTCCCCGTGCCGCTCGATGCCCTCTTCGACAACGACGGGATCGACACCGCCGACGCCCGCGGCGGCAGTTTCGACGGCAGCGGTTACACCTTCCCGGGCGAGGAGTTGCCCGCCGGACGCGTCGAGGTCGACGGCGTGCCCTACGTCTTCCCGGCCTCCGCGGCGGGGGACAAGAACAACGTCGTCGCGCGCGGCCAGCGCGTCGACCTGCCGCCGGGCCGCTATCTGTCCGCCCTGTTCCTCGCCGCCGGCAGCTACGGCAACGCCTCCGGACAGGCCACCGTCCACTACGCCGACGGCTCCACGGCGAGCGCCGGGCTCGCCGCGCCCGACTGGTACTCCGGCGGCGGCGCTCTCTCCGCGCTCTCCACGGCTTTCCGCTACAAGCCCGACGGCACCAAGGACACCCACGGCGTCGGCATCGGCGTCAGCGAACTCGCCCTGGACGCCCAGCGCGAGGCCGTCGCGATCACCCTGCCCACGCTCGCGCCGGCCGAGGAGGGCAAGACCGCCCTGCATGTCTTCGCGCTGTCGCTCCAGCCCGCCGCCGAGGGCCGGGCGCTCGCTCTGCGCGACGCCCGCTCGACCTTCTCGCTCCTGGAGGACAGCGGCGCGCAGAGCGTCGAGGCGACCGTCGTCAACGCGGGCACCGTCGCCGTCCTCGCCGCCGACGGGCTCACCGTCGGGGTCGACGTGCCCGGCGCACGCACCGTGCAGCCCGCGAAGGTGACCCGGCTCGCCCCCGGCGAGCAGGCCCGCGTCCGGATCGGCATCCGCAACCGGCTCGGCGTCGCGCCCGGCACCGTGCAGAGCGGCGACATCGTCGCGACCGGCCGCGGCGCGCGGGCCGCCACCGCCGCACGGAAACTGACGCTCGGCGTGCCCGACTACCGGCCGACCGAGGCGTCACTGTCCGGGCACCAGGCCCCGTACTGGTTCCACGCCGCGAAGTTCGGGATCTTCATCCACTGGGGCGTGTACTCGGTGCCCGCCTGGGCGCCCGTCGGGCAGCAGTACGCCGAGTGGTACTGGGACCAGATGCAGGACCCGAACAACCCGACGTACGCGCACCACAAGGAGGTCTACGGCGAGGACTTCGCGTACGACGACTTCATCCCGCGCTTCACGGCGGAGAAGTTCGACCCGCGCGCGTGGGTGGAGCTGTTCCGTGACGCGGGCGCCCAGTACCACGTCCTCACGTCCAAGCACCACGAGGGCTTCGCGCTGTGGGACACCCGGCTGTCCGACCGCAACTCCGTGAAGATGGGCCCCAAGAAGGACCTCGTCAAGGAGCTCTTCGACGCCTCGCGCACCTACACGCCCGAACTCCACCGCGGCCTGTACTTCTCGATGCCCGAGTGGTTCAACCCGGACAACCCGTGGATGGGCCACGCGCCGCGCAACCCGTACACCCTCGAACCCGTCCCGTACACCGGCTACACCGCCGGCAAGGACTACGTGAAGGACTTCCAGGCGCGGCAGATGCGGGAGTTGATCCACAACTACGACCTGCAACTGCTGTGGTGCGACATCGGCGGCGCGAACGACTCGGTGCACGTCCTCGCCGACTACTTCAACCACGCGAAGAACCGGCCGAAGCCGCTGGAGGTGACCGTCAACAACCGCTCGGGGATCGGCTTCCACGACTTCACGACGCCCGAGTACACGACGTACGACAACACGGTCGTCGCCAAGTGGGAGTCCAGCCGGGGCCTGGACCCGTACAGCTACGGCTACAACGCCCAGACCCCGGACGACCGGTACATGACGACCCAGGAAGTCGTGCACAGCCTCGTCGACATCGTGTCGAAGAACGGCAACTTCCTGCTCGACATCGGGCCGCGGGCCGACGGCACCATCCCCGAGATCATGCAGACCCGGCTGCGCGAGACCGGCCGCTGGCTGAAGGTGAACGGCGAGGCGATCTACGACACCACGTACTGGTCGCGGATGGCGCAGCTCGGCGAGGACCTGCGGTTCACGGTCAAGCAGAACAGCGCCTTCTACATCCACTCGCTCGCCGAGCCCGGCGCCACCCTCACCGTGGAGGCGCCGGTGCCCGTACGGCCGGGGGACAAGGTGACGATGCTCGGTTACGACCGGCCCCTCAACTGGACCGTCCGGGCGGGGGCGTTGGTGATCGACGTCCCCGCCGCGGCCCGCCGGGCCGGTGAACACGCGTGGGTGTTCAAGGTGGCCTGGCGGGCCTGAGGGGCCGCGCCCGTCACCTCGCGGGGAGGAGACACCGCTTCAGGAACGATTCCAGTACGTCGACGAAGACGTCCGGGCGCTCCATGTTCGGGTAGTGGGCGGTGCCCTCGATCGCCTGCGTCCGCCCGTCGCGCACGGTCGCCGCCAGGCGTTCGGCCATGCCGGTGTGGTCGGGGGAGTCGAGAGTGCCGGTGACGGTGAGCACCGGCACCTCGATGCCGGCCGCGCGCGCCCACGTGTCGGGGACCGGGATCTGGTGGTCGGGCTCGTCGCGGGTGTGCTTGGCCAGGGTGTGACGGGTCATGCGGCGCAGCCGGGCCACGACCTCGGGGTCGAGGTCGTCGAGGGTGCGGTGCGGGCCCGCCGCGAACATCGTGAACGCCTCCACCGTGGCGTCGAGGTCGCCGGCCGTCATCGCCGTGTGCCAGGCACCCCACGTCGCCGTGGTCCACGGGTCGTTGAAGTACGGCTCACTGGTCCCCGCGCCCACGACCACGGCCGAGGCGACGAGTTCGGGGTGTTCCAGTGCGGTGTCGACGGCCATCGACCCGCCCATCGAGAGACCCACGAGGACCGCCGGCCCGGTCTCCAGGTGGCGCAGCAGCGCGGCCAGGTCGTCGGTGTGCCGGAAGGGTCCCGCCGCGTTGGCGGAACCGCCGTGGCCGCGCGCGTCGGGGGCGATCACGCGGTGGTGCCGGGCGAGGACGGGGATCTGCGCGTCCCACATCCCGTGGTCGAGGAAGCCGCCGTGGAGCAGGACGAGGGGGTGACCGGGGCCGGAGGGGTGCTCGGGTGCGCCGGTGTCGAGCCAGAAGAGGTCCTGGGGAGCGGTCGCGTTCATCATGACAACCAAGGTGTCATTGTGAGCGGGAGATGACAACCTGGTTGTCATGAGTGGCATCATGGGGGCGTGACCGGAAACCCTGACGTCCCGGCGGAGCGCCTCGCGGACGTGTACGACCTCGTGGGGCCGCTGTACCGGCGGGTCTTCCGCAAGGTCGAGCTCGACGGCCTGGCGGCCGGACTCTCGGTCGGCGTGCGGGCCGTGCTCGACATGCTGCGCAGGCACGGGCCCATGACGGTGCCGCAGCTGGGCCGGGCCCAGTCCCTGAGCCGGCAGTTCGTGCAGCGCATGACGAACGAGGCCGCCGCCCTCGGCCTGGTCGAGGCCGTCCCGAACCCGACGCACAAGCGGTCGTCACTGATCCGCCTGACCGACGCGGGGGAGCGCGCCATCACCGCGGTCGTGGAGCGCGAACGGGCCGAGCTTGGCCGGATCGAAGGGGTGACCGGCGCCCAGGTCGAGACGTGCATCCATGTGCTGACCCGGATGCTGCGGCTGCTCGACGACGTCGAGGTGGAGGGCGACTGAGCCTCCCGTGCCGACGACCGCGTCGTGTGCGTCGGAGCATTGGTCCTCGCTCCGCTGCGAAGGTCCAACTGGTCGGCAGGTCAGGTCCCTTGAGATGGTGCGGCGCCGCGTCCTCGTACTGCCCTCACCGCTCACCGCTCACCGCTCACCGCTCACCGCTCACCGCGCGACGCTGGCGGCCGCGGGTCACACCGTCCAGGGTCGGACGTGCGCATACGGCAGTTCGGGCCGTACCGGTCACGGCCGTGACCAGGGGCGGGGCCCCGCACGGGCCGTGCGAGGATCGCACGATGGGCCACACCTCCGCCGCGTCCGAGGGCGCGGAACCGCACCGGCCGGCGTGCTGCGCCGCGCCCCGCGCGGCCGGCACGCCCGAGCCGGTCGCGCTGACGCCCGTGCCCGCGCCGGTGTCGCGCCGCACGGCCCCGCTCAAGGGCATGGCGGCGCTGTCCGGCGGCACGTTCTGGATGGGCAACGACGACGCGCGGGCCAACCCCGGCGACGGCGAGGGGCCGGTCCGCGAGGTCACCGTCCCGCCGTTCCGGATCGACGAACACGCCGTCACCAACGCCCAGTTCGCGACCTTCGTCAAGGAGACCGGACACGTCACGGCCGCCGAACGGTTCGGCTGGTCGTACGTCTTCGCGGGCTTCCTCGCCCCCGAGCGGGTGCGGGCCACGCGGGCCCCGGCCGCGACGCCCTGGTGGCGCGGCGTCGAAGGCGCGACCTGGCGCACGCCCGAAGGCCCCGGCACCCATGTCGGCGACCGCGCACGGCACCCCGTCGTCCACGTCGGCTGGGACGACGCCGCCGCCTACGCCGCATGGGCCGGCAAGAGGCTGCCCACCGAGGCCGAGTGGGAGTACGCGGCCCGCGGCGGCCTCGACCGGGCCCGCTACCCGTGGGGCGACGAGCTGACCCCGCGCGGCCGTTGGCGCTGCAACATCTGGCAGGGCGACTTCCCCCGCCACGACACCGGCGAGGACGGCCACGTCGGCACGGCCCGCGTCGACGCGTACCGGCCCAACGCGTACGGCCTGTACAACACCGTCGGCAACGTCTGGGAATGGGTCGCCGACCGCTTCACCGCCACGCACAGCGCGGCCCCGGCCACGGACCCGCGCGGCCCCGAGCAGGGCGAGAGCCGGGTCATGCGGGGCGGCTCCTACATGTGCCACGACTCGTACTGCAACCGCTACCGGGTCGCGGCCCGCACCGCCAACACCCCCGACTCCAGCAGCGGCAACTGCGGCTTCCGGTGTGCCGCCGATGTCTGAGACCACGGCGGCACGGGTGTGGCGCGCACTGCCCGACGGCCTGCGTGACGAGGCCGACGGGCACGTGCTCAAGGACGCCCGCATGGCGGCCGTCCGCGTCCTCGTCATCCACGGCCTGAGCCTCTTCGACGCCCAACTGGCCGTCCATCAGCGGTACATCGACCTCGACGGCCGGATCGAGCGGCGCCCCCCGACGCCGCTCGACCTGGAGACCCTGAGCTCCCGCGCCGCGGCGGTGCCGGGCCGCGTCGTGGAGATCGCCGCCGAGTGGGACGGCGACACCGTGCACGACTGGTTCGTGGACCTGGTCGCCCGCACCGCCGTCCCCGCGTGCGACCACCGTCTGGCGACCCTCACGTGGACGGCCGCGACCCGGCACCTCGGCGGCGAGGACCCCGGCGGGCGCCATCCGTCGGCCGTCGCCGCGGAACGGATCGGCACCGAGCTCGCCGCCCGCCTCGCGGTGCCCTTCCGCTTCGACCACCCCGACGACCCCGGACATCAGCCGAACACGCGCTGACCGCCCACGAAGGTCTGCGTCACCTTCGTCGTGCCGATCTCCTCGGCCGGACCCGCGAACGGGTCCCGGTCGAGGACGACCAGGTCCGCGAGGCAGCCGGCGGCGATCGTCCCCGTCTCGGTGTCGAGGTGGTTCACGTAGGCGCTGCCCGCCGTGTACGCGGTCAGCGCGTCCGTGAGGCCGATCCGCTGCTCGGGCAGGAACACCGGCGTGCCCGCCGCCGCGTCGGCCAGCACCCGGTTGACCGCCACGTGGATGCCCTCCAGGGGATCCGGGCTGCTCACCGGCCAGTCGCTGCCGGCCGCGAGCGTCGCGCCCGAGCGCAGGAGCGCCCCGAACGGGTACTGCCACCCGGCCCGTTCGGCGCCCAGGAACGGGATCGTCAGGTCGTCCATCTGCGGCTCGTGCGCCGCCCACAGCGGCTGCATGTTCGCGCTCGCGCCCAGCGCGCGGAAGCGGCCGATGTCGTCCGGGTGCACGACCTGGAGATGGGCGAGGTGGGGCCGTGTGTCCGTCCAGCCGTTGGCGCGCCGGGCCGCCTCCACCGCGTCCAGTGCCTCGCGCACGGCCCGGTCGCCGAGCGCGTGGAAGTGCACCTGGAAGCCGTGGGCGTCCAGTTCGGTGACGTACTTCTTGAGGTCCTCGGGCGGTACGAAACTGATCCCGCTGTTGTCGCTCGCGCAGCCGCACCCGTCGAGGTACGGGCCGAGCATCGCCGCCGTCCCGTTCTCGGCGACCCCGTCCTGCATGATCTTCACGGTCGTCGAACGCAGCCGGCCGCGCGTCCCCGCCGCGCGCCGGGCGAGCAACTCCTCGATCTGCTCGGTGCCGCGCGCCCGGTCCCACCACAGCGCCCCCACCACGCGGGCGGTGAGCCGCCCGTCGTCCGCGCACGCCAGGTACGCGTCGGTCGGGTCGGTGAGGTTGGCGTGGCTGCCGAGCAGCGCGTCCTGCCAGGCCGTGATGCCGAGCGAGTGCATCAGTTCCTGCGCGCGCAGCAGCCCGGCGATCCGCTCCTCGCGGGTGCTCGGCGGCAGCAGCCGGCCGACCAGGTTCGCGGCGCCTTCCTGGAGCATGCCCGTCGGGGTGCCGTCGGCGGCGCGCTCGATCCGGCCGTCCGACGGGTCGGGCGTCCCGGCGTCGATCCCGGCCCGCCGCAGGGCGACGGAGTTGACCCAGGCGCCGTGGTGGTCCCGGTTGACCAGGTACACGGGCCGGTCGGGGACCAGGGCGTCCAGTTCGGCGGCCGTCGGCAGGCCCCCGGGGAACGACTCCATCGACCAGCCGCCCCCGGTGATCCACTCGGCGTCGGCGTGCTCCCGCGCGTACACGGAGATCCGCTCCCGGTACCCGGCGAGTGTCGTCTCCCCGCTGAGGTCGCACTGGCCCAGTTCCATGCCGCCGCCGACCGGGTGTGCGTGCGCGTCCTGGAAGCCGGGGATCAGCAACTTCCCTGCCAGGTCCACGACGTCGGTGTCGGGGCCGATCAGCTCGCGGACCTCGTCGTGGCCGACGGCGACGATCCGTTCGCCGCGTACGGCCACCGACGTGGCCCGGGAGCGGGCGGGCGACCCGGTGTGGACCGGACCGCCCGTGAAGACCAGATCGGCGGAAGCGGTGTCGGGCATGTGCGGCAACTCCTTTGTGGATGAGGGGTGTTACGGGACTTCGGGCGCGGCCAGCGTCAGCGCGTCGGCGTCGGTGCCGCGCCCCGTCGTGAAGTAGGGGGAGCGCCGTCCGTACTTGGCGACCGCGGCCATCACGAGACCCGACACGATGATCGCGGCGGGCACCGAGAGCATGAACCAGCCGTTGTCCGGGCGGAGTTCGAAGCTGTCGCTCATCGTCGCGTACGACTTCGCGAGGTACGCGCCGATGCCGAGCAGGGCGAGCCCGCTGAGCCCCGGCGCGCAGACCGCGCGCAGCGCCTCGCGCGGCGCCGTGCGCAGCAGCGACCGGAACCGGACCGCGCAGGCGAGGGCCGTCAGGCCGTAGTAGAGGGCGACGGTCAGGCCGATGGAGTTGACGGCCGCGAGGATCATCTCGTTGAGTTTGGGCAGGGCGAGCGCGAGCACGGAGACGGCGGCCGCGATCGACATCACGAGGACCGTGCCGACGGCCGGCGAGCCGTACCGGGGGCTCACCCGCGTCCACACCCGCCCCATCGTGCGGTCCCGGCCCATCGCCAGCAGCCCGCGCGCCGTCGGGATGACGCTGGCCTGGAGCGAGGCGACCGCCGAGAACAGCAGGGCGAGCAGCGGCAGACTCGCCCACGGCTCGTCGGCGAGCTTCGCGCCGAGATACGTGAGGGCCTGCGGCCCCTGCTCCATCAGTTCGGGCAGCGACATCTCGCACTGGAAGGCCACCGACCCGTACAGGAACAGCGCGAGCATGCTGAACAGCGCGATGAAACCGCCGCGGCCCGCGTCCCGTACGTCCTTGGTCTCCTCGGTGACGCTGAACGCGGCGTCCCAGCCCCAGAAGAAGAACACCGCGAGGACCAGGCCCTGCGCGAAGGCGGTGCCGTCGTGGATGGCGAACGGGTTCAGCCACGACCACTGGAAGTCGTGCGCGCCGGTGATCAGGGACCAGCCGCAGAAGCCGAGCAGGACCGCGTACTCGAAGACGAGCAGCCACGTCTGGAAGCGGGTCGCCTTGCGGACGCCGGTGACCGCCGTGACCGTGACGGCGGTCAGCACGAGCAGGCCGACGGCCGTGGACAGCGCCGTCGAGTTCGGGTCCAGGCCGATCCCCAGCACCGTGTGCAGATGGGCCTTGTTGGCGAACTGGAGGAAGACCGAACCGGTCACCGCGCTCGTGTACGCCATGAAGACCAGGGTGCCGACGAGCGTGACCCAGCCGGTCAGAAAGCCCAGCCACGGGCCGAGCGAACGGCCCACCCACACATAGCCGCTGCCCATGTTGGGCTCGTGCCGGTTCAGTCGCGCGTACGCCGTCGCGATCCCGAGGATGGGCACGAACGCGACGAGCAGGATGGCCGGCGCCTGGAGCCCCACCGTCGCCGCGAGGGACCCCATTCCGATGCCGATGCTCGTCGTGGCGGCCGTGCTGGAGGCGGCGATCGCGATGCCGTCGACGACACCGAGGGAACGACGCAGACCTGGAGGTTCGCTTCTCATCAGCAGGCTCCTGGGGAACGGAAGAGGCATGGGTGGGGAGGAGGCTGTGATCAAACCGGGGTTGTCAGCGTTGCGTCAATGGTGTTGACATAAGGGCGGTGCGGGTCGTGCGGGCCGGCGGAGAGGGCGGGCGGGATGACCGAGGGACGCATTCCGGGGGAGCGGCGGCGCCGCAAGCCGACGAAGTCGGGGGTGCTGCTGTCCGAGGACGTGATCGTGGACTGCGCGCTGCGCCTGGTCGGGGAGCACGGGCCCGACGCGCTGAGCGTGCGGCGGCTCGGCGCGGCACTCGGCTGCGACCCGAGCGCGCTGTACCGGTACTTCCACAACACGGACGACCTGCTGCTCGCCGTCGCCGACCGGATCATCGGCGAGGCGACGGAGGGCTTCGCACCGGAGACGATGAGCTGGCGCGCGGGGCTGCGGGAGATGGCGCTGCGCATCCACCGCGGATACCGCGAGCATCCGCGGGTCGCGGCGCTCGCGGCGTACCGGGTGACGCGCCGCGCCCACGAGTTCCGGGCCGTGGACGCGGGGATCGGGCTGCTGCGCCGGGCCGGGTTCAGCGACGAGGACGCCGTACGGCACTACTCCGCGTTCGTCGACACGGTCCTCGGGCACGCGGCTCTCGACGCGGCGCACCTGGCGCTGCCGGCCGAACGCAGGGCGGCGGACGACCGCGCGTGGGAGGGGGAGTACGCGGGTCTGTCCGCCGAGACGCACCCCCACCTCGCCGCGGTACGCCCTCATCTGGCGCTGATGGCGGGCAGCTCCTTCGAGGCGGCGCTCGACCTGCTGCTCTCGGCGCTGGAGGCCGCGGCGCCGCGGCCTCGCGGCGGGATCACCAGCTGATCGTCGCCGCCACCGGCCGGTGGTCGCTACCGGTGGCCGGCAGCAGCCACGCGCTGTCGGCCCGGACACCCCGGACGAGGATCTGGTCGATCCTGACCATCGGGAACGCGGCGGGCCAGGTGAAGCCGAAACCCTTGCCGGCCTCGTCCTGCACCGAGTCGAGCTCCGCTGTCAGGCTGTCGAACGCGCGGTCGTCCATGGTGCCGTTGAGGTCGCCGGCCAGCACGACCCGCTCGTTCTTCTCCTCGGCGACCGTCTTCGCGAGCGCCTCGGCGGCGGCGTTCCGCTGCCCCGTGGACAGTCCCTCGCGGGGGTTGATGCGGACGGACCCCAGGTGCGCCACGTACACGGCGACGGGCCCCTTGTCCGTGGTGACCGTGGTACGGATCGCCCGGATCGAGTCCGACGACGCGTCGACGGGCTGCCGCTCGCCCAGCGGCCCGAACATGCCCTGGAGCACCGACGCGTCGAGCGGCTCGGTGCGGGACAGCGGCAGCTTGCTCCACACCCCGACCGTGCCGAGCACGGCGTGGTGCGGATACGCCGTCGCCAGCGCCTTCTCGTACGTGACCACGGCCTTCGGGGTCATCTCCTCCAGGGCGAGGACGTCGGCGCCGGAGGCGGCCAGATCGTGTGCGGTGCCGGTCGGGTCGGGGTTCTCGGCGCCGACGTTGTGGCTGACCACGGTGAGGTCGCCGCCCGTCTGCGACGACGTGGTGAACAGGCCGCCGAAGAGGCTCAGCCAGGCCACGACGGGCAGCAGCAGCGCGACGACCGCGACGGCGGAGCGGCGACACAGCGCGGCGACCAGGAGCACCGGCACGAACACTCCGAACCACGGCAGGAAGGTCTCCACCAGGCTGCCGAGGTTCTTGAACCCGTTCGGGATGTGCGCATGCAACAGCAGGACCAGGCCGAGCAGCACCGCGAGCGCGGCGAGCACGCGGCCGCGCTTCCAGGGGCCCGGACGGGACAGGGCCCGCAGGGCGCGGCGCGGACGCATGGACGCCCCGCCACGCGTGTCCGGCCGGTCCGTCTCGACGTCGGCGTGCGTCATCGTCTGCTCTCGTTCGCTCGTGCTCACTGCTGCATCCTCGGGTCCTGCGTGGGGTCGTCGTACAGGGCCGGGCACCCCTTCTCGCTCGCCTCGGCGCGCAGTTCGTAGTGCCACGGTTCGTTCTTGTAGATCCGGCACAGCCCGTAGGCGGCGCCGTGTGCGGACAGCCAGGCCGTCGCGTCGGACCTGCCGAGGTCGACGGCGTCGCCCGACACATGGGGCGAGGTGGCGGCGGTGGCCACCCAGCGGGCGGCCTCGTCCTCGGAGCCGTACTTCGACACCGCCTCGTCGAGCAGATGGTTCTGGTACTCGGGGGAGCGCCAGCCGCTGTTGACGTGGAACGCGACCCCGCGCTGCCCGGCATCCGTCGCCGCCTGCCGCAGCGCCTTGAGCAGGGCCGGATCGAGTTGCGACACCGCCGGCACCGAGTCGTCGAAGACCGTCGTGCCGTCGGGCACGACACCGTCGGCCGCGGTCAGCGGACCCCCGTGCTCGGGGCGCGCCGACTCCATCGGCGACGGGGCCGAGGAGGCGGAGGGCGCGTGCGTGGGCGTACGGCCGGGAGGCGCGGCGCGCGCGGACGTCTCGGGTGCGGGCTTCGGCCACAGGTACCCGAGAACCACGGCGATCGCCGCCACGACGCCTGCCAGGCCGAGGACGACACGGCGCGTGCGCCGCGCCGCCGTCCGTGCTGAAGGAGGTGTTCGAGCCATGCCGACAGTCAAGGCAGCGCGGTGTTGCGGGCCCGTATGCGGATTTCGATACGCGGACGATATGTCCCTGCTCTTAGCATCGACGGCATGCGTGTGCTGATCGTCGAGGACGAGCTCTACATGGCGGAGGCCATCCGCGACGGACTGCGGCTCGAGGCCATCGCGGCCGACATCGCGGGCGACGGCGACACCGCCCTGGAGCTGCTGAGCGTGAACACGTACGACATCGCCGTCCTCGACCGCGACATCCCAGGACCTTCGGGGGACGAGATCGCCCGGCGCATCGTCGCCTCCGGCAGCGGGATGCCGATCCTCATGCTCACCGCGGCGGACCGCCTCGACGACAAGGCCACCGGGTTCGAACTCGGCGCCGACGACTACCTCACGAAACCCTTCGCGCTCCAGGAACTCGCGCTGCGGCTGCGCGCCCTCGACCGCCGGCGCGCCCACAGCAGACCACCCGTACGGGAGATCGCCGGGCTGCGCCTCGACCCGTTCCGCCGCGAGGTCTTCCGGGACGGCCGCTATGTGGCGCTGACCAGGAAGCAGTTCGCGGTTCTGGAAGTCCTCGTCGGCGCGGACGGCGGTGTCGTCAGCGCCGAGGAGCTTCTGGAGCGGGCGTGGGACGAGAACGCCGATCCGTTCACGAACGCCGTCCGCATCACGGTCTCGGCGCTGCGCAAGCGGCTCGGCGAGCCGTGGGTCATCGCGACCGTGCCGGGCGTCGGCTACCGCATCGAGGCACAGGAGGACGGCCGTGGCTGTCGTGGCTAGGGAACCGGGGCTGAGCGTCCGGCTCAGGCTCACGCTCAGCTACGCCGGGTTCCTCATGGTCGCGGGCGTCCTGCTGCTCGCGGCGATGTGGGCGTACCTGGTGCACTCCCTGCCGAACGTGACGGCCATCGCCGGAGGCACCCTCCTGGTCCGCGACGACCTGCTGCGTGACTTCGTGCCCGCGGCCGCCGCCGTCATGGGCTTCCTGCTGGTGTTCGGGCTCGTCGGCGGATGGTTGCTCGCCGGGCGGATGCTGGCCCCGCTCGACCGCATCGCGGAAGCCACCCGCACCGCCGCGAGCGGATCGCTCTCGCACCGGATCCGGATGCCGGGCAGGGACGACGAGTTCCGGGAGCTGGCCGACGCCTTCGACGCGATGCTCGCCCGGCTCGAAGCGCACGTCGAGGAGCAGCAGAGGTTCGCGGCGAACGCCTCGCACGAGCTGCGCACCCCCCTGGCGATCTCGAAGTCGCTCGTCGACGTGGCCCGCGCCGACCCCGACAGCGACATCCCCGAACTCCTCGACCGGCTCGCCGTCGTCAACACCCGGGCGATCGACCTCACCGAGGCGCTGCTCCTGCTCAGCCGCGCCGACCAGCGCTCCTTCACCCGCGAACGCGTCGACCTGTCGCTCCTCGCGGAGGAGGCCACCGAGACGCTCCTGCCCCTCGCGGAGAAGCACGGCATCACGCTCGAGACCTCCGGCGACATCGCCGTCACGACCGGCTCTCCGGCGCTCCTGCTGCAACTGACGACGAACCTCGTGCACAACGCGATCGTCCACAACCTGCCCGTCGGCGAGGGCGGTTCGGTGCGGGTGACGACGCAGGCCCGGCCGACGACGGTGCTGCTCACGGTCGAGAACACCGGCGAACACCTCGCCCCCGACCTGGTCGCCACCCTCACCGAACCTTTCCGGCGCGGCGCCGAACGCATCCACACCGACCAGGCGGGCGTCGGCCTCGGCCTCGCCATCGTCGAGCGCATCGCCCACGCCCACGACGGCACCCTCGCCCTCACCGCCCGCCCGACGGGCGGCCTCCGCGTCACGGTGGAACTGCCCGCTCGCGCTTAGTCGAGCTGCGTGCGCAGCCACTCCTCGACCTCGCCGACATGCGCGGCCGCCGCCGCCCGCGCCGCCTCCGGGTCGTGGGCGACGAGCGCGCGGTGGATGCGGGCGTGCTCGCGCCGGGTCCGCTCGAACGCGCCCTCCTCCTGGTAACCCCGCCACACGCGCGCCCGGAACGTCCGTGAGGACAGGCCCTCCAGGATCGCCGCCATCGTGTCGTTGCCCGCGGCGGCGACGATCGCCCGGTGGAACGCGAGGTCGTGGGAGAGGATCTCCTCCGGGTCGTCCGTGGCCTCCATCGCGATCAAGTGCTCCTCGACCTCGGCCAGTTGGGGTCGGGTGATCCGGGCAGCGGCCAGGGCCGTCGCCGTCGACTCCAGGATGCGGCGCACTTCGAGGAGTTCCACGAGCTGCTGCCCGCGCGAGAGGTCCGCGACGACCCCGAACGTCTCCAGGAGGTCACCGGCCTCCAACTGCGTGACGTAGATACCCGATCCGTGCCGCGCCTCCAGGACGCCGAGCACGGTCAGTGCCCGGATCGCCTCGCGCATCGAGGAGCGCGAGATGCCCAGCTGCACCGCCAGGTCCCGTTCCGTGGGGAGGCGTTGTCCCGGCTCCAGGCGGCCGCCGCCGATCATCGCCTTGATCTGCTCGATCGCCCGCTCCGTGACAGTGCCCTTCTGGGGGGCGGTCTGCTCCACGATGACGTCCTCCTACGGCCGGATGCGCCGCAGTCTAACCAGCAATGTGGTCAGACCACTATGGAGGTGGTCCGACCTTTCCGGGGTCTCTGAGGGTCTCAGAGGGGTAAA
Organism: Streptomyces sp. NPDC052225; assembly: GCF_040679615.1. Classification (NCBI taxonomy): domain Bacteria; kingdom Bacillati; phylum Actinomycetota; class Actinomycetes; order Kitasatosporales; family Streptomycetaceae; genus Streptomyces; species Streptomyces sp. NPDC052225. The sequence continues at coordinate 152,548 of NZ_JBFAVD010000013.1, forward strand.
ACCCAAGGGAATTTGGGCCCAGAGGGTGTTGGCGCACCGAAGTGGTCTGATAAATATCTCGGCGCGGCCGGTTCGGGACACGCAACACCCGGTCGCGGTCCCTGACTTCCGGAGCCGAGGAGCGGTCCGATGACTGGCACCACGAAGGGCACGAAGGGTACGAAGAGCGCGGAGGTCTCCAGGACTTCGAGAGCGGGAGCGCTGCGCGTCGCGGCCCTCCTGGGGTGCGCGGCCCTCGCCCTCAGCGCGTGCGGCAGCACGAAGGACGACAACGCGGGCTCCGCGGGCGGGGGAGGCGGCGACGGCAAGGGCAAGGTCGGCGTCATCCTGCCCCTGCTGACCTCGCCGTTCTGGCAGTCGTACAACGACTACGTGCCGAAAATGGCGACGTCCGAGGGCGTCGACGCGCTGAAGACGGTCAACTCCAACAGTGACCCCTCGCAGCAGATCACCGACATCAACAACCAGCTCAACCAGGGCGTGAAGGGCCTCGTCGTCGCGCCCCTCGACAGCGCCGCCATCGCCGCGGGCCTCGACCAGGCCGAACGCAAGGGCGTCCCCGTCGTCGCCGTGGACGTCGCGCCCGAGAAGGGCAAGGTCGCCATGGTCGTACGCGCCAACAACGTCGCGTACGGCGAGAAGGCCTGCGAGTACCTCGGCAAGCAGGTCAAGACCGGCAAGGTCGTGCAGATCATGGGCGACCTGGCCTCGGTCAACGGCCGTGAGCGCTCGAAGGCCTTCCGCGACTGCGTCAAGGAGAAGTACCCGAAGCTCAAGGTCCTGGAGATCCCCGCGAAGTGGGAGTCGGACACCGCCGCCTCCAAGCTGGACACCCTCCTCAACGCCAACCCCGACATCAAGGGCATCTACATGCAGGCGGGCGGCGTCTACCTGGCGCCGACCCTCCAGACCCTCAAGTCCAAGGGGATGCTGAAGAAGGCGGGCAGCGCCGGACACATCGCGATCGTCTCGAACGACGGCATCCCGCAGGAGTTCGAGGCCATCCGCAAGGGCCAGATCGACGCCACCGTCTCGCAGCCCGCCGACTCGTACGCCAAGTACGGGATGTACTACATCAAGGCGGCGATGCAGGGGAAGACGTTCAAGCCGGGTCCGACCGACCACGACTCGGAGATCGTCAAGCTGCCCAGCGGCATCCTCGAGGACCAGCTGCCCGCGCCGCTGGTCACCAAGGACAACGTCGACGACCCCAAGCTGTGGGGAAACACGGTCAAATGACGGTGACGACACCGCCGTTGGTCGAAGCCGACGGCATCGCCAAACGGTACGGGCCCTCGGTCGCCCTCGCCGACGGCCGCCTGACCGTGCGCGCGGGCGAGTCCCACGCGCTGGTCGGACGCAACGGCGCCGGAAAGTCCACCCTCGTCACCGTCCTGACGGGGCTTCAGGCACCGGACGCGGGCACGCTGCTCTTCGACGGCGCGCCCGCACCGGCCCTCGGCGACCGCGAGGCCTGGCGTTCCAAGGTCGCCTGCGTCTACCAGAAGCCCACCGTCGTACCGGAGTTGACGGTCGCCGAGAACCTCTTCATCAACAGGCAGCCCGGCGTGCGCCGCGGCTTCTTCAGCTGGAAGAGGCTCCATGCGGAGGCCGCGCAGCTCCTCGACACCTGGGACATCCGCGTCGACCCGGCCGCCCGCACCGCCGACCTCAAGGTCGAGGACCGTCAAATGGTCGAGATCGCACGGGCGTTGAGCGGCGGCGCCCGGTTCATCGTCCTCGACGAGCCGACCGCGCAGCTCGACAACAAGGAGATCGACCGGCTCTTCACGCGCATGCGGGCCCTCCAGGACTCCGGCGTGACCTTCCTGTTCATCTCGCACCACCTCCAGGAGGTGTACGAGGTCTGCCAGACGGTCACCGTGCTGCGCGACGCCCGCTGGATCACCACGGCTCCGGTCGCCGAACTGCCGCGCCCCGCCCTGGTGGAGGCCATGGCCGGCGAGGCGGTCGCTGAAGCGGCGGCGGCCGCCGCCGAGGCCGTCGTCGAGCAGGCCGCCGACGACCAGGCCGCCCCGGTCGTCCTCGACGTACGCGGGCTGAGCTCGGACACGTACCGGAACATCGACCTGTCCGTGCGCCGCGGCGAGGTCGTCGGTCTCGCCGGATCCAGCGGCAGCGGCAAGATCGCCCTCGCCGAGTCGCTCGCCGGACTGCACACGCCGACCGCCGGAACGGCTCAACTCGACGGCAGGCGGCTGCCGTTCGGCGATGTGTCGGCCGCGCTCGCCGCCGGTGTCGGGTGTGTGCCGCGCGACCGCCACGACCAGGGGCTCGTCACCGGCATGTCCATCGGCGACAACGCCACGATGACCGTCCTCGGCCGCCTCGGCCGGTACGGGTTCGTCGCCACCGAGCGCAAACGCGCCGTCGCCCGCGACCTCATCGACCGCCTCGACATCCACACCGAAGGCCCCGACCAGCCGGTCTCCGACCTCTCCGGCGGCAACGCGCAGAAGGTCGTCATGGCCCGCGCCCTCGCCTCCGACCCGCATCTGCTGATCCTCATCAACCCCACCGCCGGCGTCGACGTGAAGTCCAAGGAGTCGCTGCTGCGCCGCGTCGACCATGCCCGCGACGACGGCACCGCCGTGCTCGTCGTCTCCGACGAACTCGACGACCTGCGCCGCTGCGACCGCGTCCTCGTCCTCTTCCACGGCCGGGTCGTCGCCGAGCACGCGGCCGGCTGGTCGGACCACGACCTCATCGCCTCCATCGAGGGCGTTGAGGACGAGTGACCTCAAAGGAGCCCACCATGGCTGACACCAAGGCCCCGTCGGCCTCGACTCCGACCCGCACCCCACGGCCCGCCGCCCCGGCCGGCGCCGCGAAGAGCGTCCTGCTGCGCCGGGCGCGTGAACTCGCCCTCGTCCCCGCCCTGTTGCTGCTGATGATCCTCGGCGCGATCGTCAACGACTCCTTCCTCACCGAACGCAACCTGATCTCGATCCTCGGTGCCTCCGCCGCCCTCGCGATGGTCGTCCTCGCCGAGTCCCTCGTCCTGATCACCGGCAAGTTCGACCTGTCCCTCGAATCGGTCGTCGGCATCGCGCCGGCCGTCGGCGCCCTCCTCGTGCTCCCCGTCGCCCAGTCCGGCTGGGGCACCGAGTTCCCCGTCGCCCTCGCGCTGATCTCGATCCTCGTGGTGGGCGGCGTCATCGGCGCCTTCAACGGCATCCTCGTCGTGAAGTTCAAGCTCAACGCGTTCATCGTGACCCTGGCGATGCTCATCGTGCTGCGCGGCCTGCTCGTCGGCGCCACCAAGGGCAAGACGCTCTTCGGCATGCCGGACGCGTTCTTCTCCCTCGCCACCACCACGTTCCTGCGCATCCCGATGTCCGTGTGGCTGGCCGCCGTGGCGTTCGGCGTCGCCGGCGTGATCCTCAAGTACCACCGTGTGGGCCGCGCCCTGTACGCCATCGGCGGCAACGCCGACGCCGCGCGCGCCGCCGGCATCCGCGTCGAGCGCGTCATGCTCGGCGTGTTCGTCGTCGCCGGTGTCCTCGCGGCGGTCGGCGGCATCATGCAGACCGGCTACGTCGGCGCCATCAGCGCCAACCAGGGCAACAACATGATCTTCACGGTGTTCGCCGCGGCGGTCATCGGCGGCATCAGCCTCGACGGCGGCAAGGGCACCATGTCCGGTGCCCTCACCGGCGTCCTGCTGCTCGGCGTCGTACAGAACCTGCTCACCCTCGCCCAGGTGCCGTCCTTCTGGATCCAGGCCATTTACGGCGGAATCATCCTGCTCGCCCTGATGATCGCCCGCGTGACGACCGGCCGCGCCCAGGACTGAGCGCCCGCTTCGACGCCACCGCCCCGGCCGCCGCGACGGCCCCCGCCCGAAAGGCATCCCGTGACCCCGACCTCCGCGCCCCGTGTCACCGCGGTCGACACCTACGACATCCGGTTCCCCACCTCGCGGGAACTGGACGGCTCCGACGCCATGAACCCCGACCCCGACTACTCCGCCGCCTACGTGGTGCTGCGCACCGACGCCGCCGACGGACACGAGGGGCACGGCTTCACGTTCACGATCGGCCGCGGCAACGACGTCCAGGTCGCCGCGATCGACGCGTTGCGCCACCACGTCGTCGGCCGCCCGCTCGACGAGCTGTGCGCCGACCCGGGCAGTCTCAACCGCGACCTGGTGGGCGACAGCCAACTGCGGTGGCTCGGGCCCGAGAAGGGCGTGATGCACATGGCGATCGGCGCGGTCGTCAACGCGGTGTGGGACCTCGCCGCCAAGCGCGCCGACAAGCCCCTGTGGCGGCTGCTCGCCGACGCCGACCCCGAGTGGCTCGTCGCGCAGATCGACTTCCGCTACATCGCCGACGCGCTCAGCCCCCAAGAGGCCCTGGTCATGCTCCAGTCGGGCCGACACGGTGCCGCCGAGCGCACGGCCCGCCTCCTGGAGCGCGGCTACCCCGGCTACACGACGTCACCGGGCTGGCTCGGCTACTCCGACGAGAAGCTCACCCGCCTCGCCCGGCAGGCCGTCGCCGACGGCTTCACCCAGATCAAGCTGAAGGTCGGTGCCGACCTCGACGACGACATCCGCCGCTGCCGCACCGCCCGCGAGGTCATCGGCCCCGACATCCGGATGGCCATCGACGCCAACCAGCGCTGGAACGTCGACGAGGCGATCCGCTGGACGCGCGCGCTCGCCGAGTTCGACCCGTACTGGGTGGAGGAGCCCACCAGCCCCGACGACGTCCTCGGCCACGCCGCGATCCGCACCGCCGTGACCCCGGTCAAGGTCGCCACCGGCGAACACGTCCAGAACCGCATCATCTTCAAGCAGCTCCTCCAGGCCGGCGCGATCGACGTCCTCCAGATCGACGCGGCCCGCGTCGGCGGCGTCAACGAGAACCTCGCGATCCTGCTGCTCGCCGCCAAGTTCGGCGTCCCCGTCTGCCCGCACGCGGGCGGCGTCGGCCTGTGCGAACTGGTCCAGCACCTGTCGATGTTCGACTACGTCGCGCTGACCGGCACGACCGAGGACCGCGTCATCGAGTACGTCGACCATCTGCACGAGCACTTCCTCGCCCCGGTCGTCGTCCGCGACGGCCACTACACGGCCCCCGGGGCCCCCGGCTTCTCCGCCACCATGCGCCCGGAGTCGATCGCCGAATTCACCTACCCCGACGGGGAGTTCTGGGCCAAGGATCTCGCTGCCCCGCCCACCGACCGCACGCCCACGAACGGAGCCGCAGCATGAGCGACACCCTCCAGGACTTCGCCGGACTCAAGGCGCTCGTCACCGGCGGCGCCTCCGGCATCGGCCGCGCCACCGCCGACCTGCTCGCCGCGCGCGGCGCCGACGTCGCCGTCCTCGACCGCGACATCAGCGCCGTGGACAAGCCGCTGCGCGGATACGCGGCCGACGTCACGGACGACACCACGGTGCGGGCCGCCGTGGCGGCAGCGATCTCCGACCTCGGCGGCCTCGACGTCGTCGTCAACAACGCCGGCATCGGCGCGCAGGGCACCGTGGCCGACAACGACGACGCCGAATGGCACCGCGTCCTCGACGTCAACGTCATCGGCATGGTCCGCGTGACCCGCGCCGCCCTGCCCGCCCTGCGGGAATCGGAGCACGCCGCGATCGTGAACACCTGCTCCATCGCCGCCACCGCGGGCCTGCCGCAGCGCGCCCTGTACTCCGCGTCCAAGGGTGCCGTGTACTCCCTGACCCTCGCCATGGCCGCCGACCACGTCCGCGAGGGCATCCGCGTCAACTGCGTCAACCCCGGCACGGCCGACACCCCGTGGATCGGCCGGCTCCTCGACAAGGCCGACGACCCGGCCGCCGAACGCACCGCCCTCGAAGCCCGTCAGCCCACCGGGCGCCTCGTCTCCGCCGCCGAAGTCGCGGGCGCCGTCGCCTACTTGGCGAGCCCGCTGTCCGGCGCGACGACCGGCACCTCCCTCGCCGTCGACGGCGGCATGCAGGGGCTGCGCCTGCGGCCCGCGGGGCAGTGACCGGCATGCGTATCCGCACCCTCGGCCGCAGCGGCGCCCCCGTCACCGAACTCGGCTACGGCGCCGGCGGCATCGGCAACCTGTACACCCCGGTCCGCGACGACGAGGCGTACGACGCGCTCGACGCCGCCTGGGACGCGGGGATCCGCTACTTCGACACCGCCCCGCACTACGGCATCGGCCTGTCCGAACGCCGCGTCGGCGCGTTCCTGCGGACCAGGACCACCACCTCGTACACCCTCTCCACCAAGGTCGGGCGGCTTCTGGAGCCGTACGACGGCGGCGGTGACGACCTGGCCCACGGTTTCGCGGTGCCCGCCACACACCGTCGGGTCTGGGACTTCAGCGCCTCCGGGGTGCGCCGCTCGATCGAGGAGAGCCTCGGCCGCCTCGGCCTGGACCGCATCGACATCGCCTACCTCCACGACCCCGACGACCACGCCGAACAGGCCTTCGGCGAGGCGTACCCCGAGCTGGAACGGATGCGTGCCGAGGGCCTGGTGGACGCCATCGGCGCCGGGATGAACCAGGCCGGGATGCTCACCCGGTTCGTCCGCGACACCGACGTCGACGTCGTCCTGTGCGCGGGGCGCTACACCCTCCTCGACCAGCGGGCCCTGACCGCGCTGCTGCCCGCGGCCGCCCGACGCGGCGTGTCCGTCGTCATCGGCGGCGTCTTCAACTCCGGCCTGCTCGCCGACCCCCGCCAGGGCGCCACCTTCGACTACTCCCTCGCCTCGCCGAGCGCCGTCTCCCGCGCCCTGACGTGGAAGGCCCTCGCCGAGCGGCACGGCACCACGCTGCGCGCCGCCGCCCTCGCCTTCCCCTTCGGCCACCCGGCGGTGACGAGCGTCCTCGCGGGGGCGCGTTCGGTGGCCGAAGTCGCCGACACCGTACGGCAGTTCGCGACACCTGTGCCGGACGCGTTCTGGCAGGAGGCCCGTGAACACCACCTCCTGGCAGCCGACGTCCCCACCCCCGAACGGGAGAAGCCCGCGTGAGAGTCGCCCTGCACACCACGGTCCGCGCCGACCGCATCGCCGAGTACGAGGCCGCCCACCGCGAGGTCCCCGCCGAACTCGTCGCCGCCATCCGCGCGGCGGGCGCCACCCGGTGGACGATCTGGCGCAGCGGCACGGACCTCTTCCACGTCCTGGAATGCGAGGACTACGCGCGCATGCTCGCCGAACTCGACAAGCTCCCCGTCAACATCGCCTGGCAGGCCCGCATGGGCGAACTCCTCGACGTCACCCACGACTACTCGGCAGAGGGCGCCGACGCCGGGCTCCCCGTCGTCTGGGAGCTGCCATGACCGCGATCGTCGACGCCCACCACCACGTCTGGGACCTCTCCGTCCGCGACCAGGACTGGATCACCGGACCCGAACTCGCCCCGATACGCCGCGACTTCACCCTCGACGACCTCGCCCCCGACGCGCGCGCCGCGGGCGTCACGGCCACCGTCCTCGTGCAGACCGTGACCGTCGCCGAGGAGACCCCCGAGTTCCTCGCCCTCGCCGGGCGCAGCGACCTCGTCGCGGCCGTCGTCGGCTGGACCGACCTGACCCGCCCCGACGTGTCCGACACCCTCGCCGCCCTGCGCCGACTCCCGGGCGGCGAGCACCTGGTGGGCATCCGGCACCAGGTCCAGGGCGAGCCGGACCCGCGGTGGCTGCTCCGCCCCGACGTGCGCCGCGGCCTGACCGCCGTCGCCGACGCCGGACTCGTGTACGACCTCGTGGTCCTGCCGCACCAGCTCCCCGCCTGCGCCGAGGCGGCCGCACGCCACCCCGAACTCACCTTCGTCCTCGACCACGTGGGCAAGCCGCCGATCGCCACGGGGGAGCGGGATCCGTGGTCCGCGCACATACGAGCCCTCGCCGCGCTCCCGAACACGGTCTGCAAACTCTCCGGCATGGTCACCGAGGCCGACTGGCGGCACTGGAGCGCCGACACCCTGCGCCCGTACGCGGACACGGTCCTGGACGCCTTCGGGCCCGAGCGCCTGATGTTCGGCTCCGACTGGCCGGTGTGCACCCTCGCGGCGACATACGGCCAAGTCCTCGATACGGCGGTGGAGTTGGTGGGCGGCCTCGATCCCGATGTCTTCGCCGGTACCGCCCGGCGCGTCTACCTCAGCCGGGTCGGCGGCAGGAACTCCCGTACATAGGTCCGCTCCCACCACGCCCCCGTCGCCCGCAGCTCGCGCCACGTCGTGAAGCGGTAGCGGTACACGCGCGCCCGGATGTGCGCCGGCGGCGCGTCCGGGAACGGGCAGTGCCGCAGCAGCCGCAGCGTGTCCCGGTCGCCCTCCAGGAGTCGCTCCACGAACGGCTCGAACCACGAGCGCGCGTACGCGGGCGACAGCGCCGCGAACCACATCATCCAGTCGAGCCGCAGATGGTACGGCGCGAACTGCCGCGGCAGGCGCGAAGGATCGCCCGGCTTGCCCTTGAACTCGTAGGCCAGCCACGCCGATTCGCGCCGCGGCACCTCGTCCGCCGTGCCCTCGACCACGATCTCGTGCCGGACCCGGCCGACCGTGCCGAACGCCCCGTACGTGTTGACCAGGTGCAATGCGTCGTACGACCGGTTCATCGACTGGCGCCGCGAGAACAGATTGCGCACCGGCCGGTAGCTGAGCGCGGCGACAAGCACCGTCAGGGCCGCGACGAGGACCTCGTACCAGAGCGGGGCGGCGGGCAGCGCGGGCGGCGTACGCAGCGGCGACAGGTCCAGGGCCGGGACCGCGAGGACCACGGCGAGCCAGTTCAGCCACGCGAAGTTCCCCGACAGGATCAGCCACAGCTGCGTCACGATCATCAGCGCGGCCGCCGCCGACGCGACCGGCTGCGGTGTGAACAGCAGGAACGGCACGCCGAGTTGGGTCACATGGTTCGCCGCGGCCTCCACCTTGTGCAGCGGGCGCGGCAGACGGTGGAAGAACCAGCTCAGCGGTCCCGGCATCGGCTGCGTCTCGTGATGGAAGTACAGGCACGTCAGCTTCCGCCAGCACGCGTCGCCCCGCATCTTGATCAGACCCGCCCCGAACTCCAGGCGGAACAGCACCCAGCGCAGCAGGAAGAGCACCAGGACCGGCGGCGCCACCTCGTCGTTGCCGAGGAACACCGCGAGGAACCCGGTCTCCAGGAGCAGCGACTCCCAGCCGAAGCCGTACCAGGTCTGCCCCACGTTCACGATCGACAGATACAGGGCCCACGGCACCAGCCACAGCAGCATCGCGCCCCACAGCGGAAGCAGCCCGTCGGCCCCGGCGAGCAGCGCCCCCGCGACGACGGCGCCCGACCACGCACAGAGCGCGAAGAACCGGTCCGAGTAGTGCAGCCGGAACACCGTCGGCGCCCGCTGCCACGGCACCCGGGCCAGGAACCGCGGCACCGGCAGCATCCCGCGCGCGCCGATCAGCGGCCGGAACTGCACCGCCGCCCCGACGAACGCCACCAGGTACAGCGCCGCCAGGCCGCGCTGGAAGACCAGGCGGCTCAGCCAGTAGTCGGACGCCGTGAACCACTCCACCCCTCCAGTGTGTGCCCGCGACGCCACCACTTGCGGGGTCCGCCCGTCCGGTCCGCACTGGAAGGACAGACTGCCGGTGCCCAGGTGGGAGAACAGGTGCGCGCACGGACCAGGACCAGAACGTATGTCACCGCGCTCGGGATATCCGCGGCGCTGCTGCTCGCCGGATGCTCAGGCGGCGGCGACGAGAACGCTTCCGACAGCAAGGGCGAACTGTTCCTGCAACCCGTGGCGGCGCAGGGCCCCGACCCCTTCACCGAGTCCACCGCCACCGCGGAGGAAAGCCCGCCGCCCGTCACCCGAACGCCGCAACCGACCCCGACCGCTCCGCCGAGCGCACAGGGCGAACAGACGTACTCGGGCGAGACCCCCGGCCTCTACGGCGGCACCAAGTCCCTCGGCAGCTGCGACGTCGAGCGGCAGATCCGCTTCCTCACCGCCGACCAGGCCAAGGCCTCGGCGTTCGCGCAGGCCTCCGGCATCGACGCGGCCGACATCCCGGGTTTCCTGCGCGGCCTGACCTCCGTGGTCCTGCGCGTCGACACCCGCGTCACCAACCACGGCTACAGCGACGGGCACGCCACCACGTTCCAGTCCGTCCTCCAGTCCGGTACCGCCGTGATGGTCGACAGTCACGGCATGCCGCGCGTGCGCTGTGCCTGCGGCAACCCGCTCAAGCCGCCGGTCGCCTTCAAGAGCGCGCCGAGCCACCAGGGTCAGCCGTGGCGCGGCTACGAACCGACGAAGGTCGTCATCGTGGCCCCGTCGACGACGGTCATCCAGAACATCACGATCATCAACGTCGTCAACAACACCTGGATCGAGCGGCCGATCGGCGACAACGGCCACACGGACCGCACCGTGCCGCCGCCCACCCCGACCCCGACGCCGACGCAGCCGAGCCCCGACCCGGACTCGTCCTCGTCCTCGCCGTCCCCCGACGGCTCCTCGACGTCACCGGCGCCCAGCGACTCCGACAGCGACACCGCGAGCCCGGACGACGCCACCAGTACCGCCTGTCCCACGGCCACGGCGACGCCCACCGGCACCCCGACGGGCACTCCCTCGCCCTGGCCGTCCGGCTGCCCGACACCGACGTCCACGCAGACCCTGCCCCCGGACGCGCCGACCTCACCGGACACGGGTACCGATCCCGGTACCGACTCCCCGGACGGCACCGACGGCACTGACGGCACCGACAACCCCGGCACCGAGGAGTCCGGCCCCCAGACCGTCCCCGACAGCCCCGACCAGCCCGACGGCGGCGGACTGATCCCCGACGCCACGGACGACACGCCCTCCTTCGACGAGGACGGACCGGCGAGCTGACCGAGTGCGAGGCCCCCGCCCTGCGCCTAGCGTGGCCCTATGGACGCGGGTAGCGGGGGCGGCGAGGAGCCCGGCGATTCCCCGGGCGGGGAGCGCCCGGAGGACTCCTCGCGCGGATTTCTGGAGGAGTACGGGCGGGGCCTGCGCATGGGCAGCTTCGAGTGGGACCTCGACTCGGGCCTGATGCACATGGACGCGCAGGCCCACGCCGTCTTCGACGTCACGCCCGAGGAGTACGACGGCCGCCCCGAGACGCTCTCGCTGCGCGTCCCGCCCGCCGAGGGCGTCCGGCTCGACGGCCTCGTCTCCCAGGCCCTCAAGAACGGCGACGAGAACTACGGCGCCTACTTCCGCATCCGCACCCGCGAGGGCCACCTGCGCTGGACCCACACCCGCGGTTACATCCGCCGCGACGAGCGCGGCCGCCCGTACCGCATCGCCGGCATCGTGCGCGACGCCACCGACGAACTCAACGACGCCACCGTGCAGCACGAGCGCGCCGCCCGCGAGGCCGTCCGGCGCCGCGAGACCAGCGTCGTGCAGAGCACCACCGCCGCCCTCGCGCACGCCCGCACCGTCAAGGAGGTCATCGACGTCCTGCGCGAGACGCACGGCATCGAGCACCTCGGCGCGACCAGCTTCGTCATGGGCCTGGTCAGGGCGGGCCGCATCCACCTGGTCGCCGAGGGCCCCTCCGGCAGTTTCGTGCCCGGCACGCACGTCACCCGCGTCGACGACCCGTACCCGATGAGCGAGGTCGTGCGCACGCTCACGCCACGCTTCATCGAGTCGCCGGAGGACTTCGCCCGCTCGTACCCGCTGCTGTGGCCGCACATCACCCACCTCGGCATCCGCTCGGCCGCCTACCTGCCGCTCATCGCGCAGGCCCGGCCCATCGGCTCCGTCGGCCTGCTCTACCACGACCGCAAGGGCTTCACGCAGTCCGAGCGCAACGTCCTCGTCGCCCTCGGCAGCAGCATCGCGCAGAGCCTCCAGCGCGCCATGTTCTACGAGCAGGAGAAGGACCTCGCCCAGGGCCTCCAGCAGGCCATGCTGCCGCGCACCATCCCGGACGTGCCCGGCGCCGACATCGCCGTCCGCTACCGCGCCGCCTCCGGCCAGTCCGCAGGACGCGACATCGGCGGCGACTGGTACGACGTGATCCCGCTGCCCGGCGGCCGCGTCGGCGCCGTCATCGGCGACGTCCAGGGCCACGACACGCACGCCGCCGCCGTCATGGGGCAGCTGCGCATCGTGCTGCGCGCCTACGCGGCCGAGGGCCACACCCCCGCGACCGTCATGGCCCGCGCCTCCGTCTTCCTCCACGAACTCGACACCGAACGCTTCGCGACCTGCCTGTACGCGGAGGCCGACCTGTCGACCGGCGTCGTCCAGCTCGTCCGCGCCGGACACCTCGACCCGCTGCTGCGCCGCACCGACGGCACCTGCCGCAAGGTGCCCGTCGACGGCGGCCTGCCGCTCGGCCTGTCCGCCGAGTTCGGACGCCTCGAATACCCCGTGACCACTGTCGAACTCGACCCGGGCGAGACCCTGTTGCTGTGCACCGACGGTCTCGTCGAACAGCCCGGCACCGACCTCGACGACGGGTTGCACGCCCTCACCGCGATGATCGGCAGCGGCCCCGCCGACGTGGACCGGCTCGCCGACAAGCTGTGCGCGTCGGTCGACGAACGCGGCGGCGAGGACGACGTGGCGCTCCTGCTGCTGCGCCGCCGCGGCGCGGGCGCCACGCAGAGCGGCGGCCGCCTCACCGAACACGTACCGCCCGGCGACCCCGACGCGCTCGCGGCGGCCCGTCACATGATCCGCGCCGCCGTGCGCGCCTGGGGCGCCCGCGAACGCGCCGACGAGATCGAGCTGATCGCCGACGAGCTGATCACCAACGCCCTCATGCACACCGACGGCCCCGCCGTCGTGACGCTGCGCGTGCTGACCGGCACCGACCGAAGACTGCGGGTCGACGTGGAGGACACCTCCAGCGCCCTGCCGCGCCGCCGCGAAGCCGGCGAGTCCGGCGTCTCGGGCCGCGGCCTGCTCCTCGTCGACCGGATCGCCGACGTGTGGGGCGTGGAGGCGCGGGGTGGCGGCAAGTGCGTCTGGTGCGAGTTCGTCGTCCCCGCACGCGAGTGAGAGGCTGGAGCGTATGCCCGAACTGCCCGAAGTGGCGGCGCTCAGGGACTTCCTCACCGAGCACCTGGTGGGGCGCGAGATCGTCCGTGTGCTGCCCGTCGCGATCAGCGTCATGAAGACGTACGACCCTCCGCTCACCGCCCTCGAAGGCCGGACCGTCACCGCCGTCGCGCGGCACGGAAAGTTCCTCGACATCGACGCGGACGGCCTGCACCTCGTCACGCACCTGGCCCGCGCGGGCTGGCTGCACTGGAAGGACCGCCTCCCCGACGGCCCGCCCAAACCCGGCAAGGGCCCGCTCGCCCTGCGCGTCGCACTCGCGACCGGCGAGGGCTTCGACCTCACCGAAGCCGGTACGACGAAGAAGCTCGCCGTCTACGTCGTCCACGACCCCGGCGACGTTCCCGGCGTCGCCCGCCTCGGTCCCGATCCGCTCGCCGACGACTTCGACGAGGCCGCGTTCGCGAAGCTCCTCGCGGGGGAGCGGCGGCAGCTCAAGGGCGCCCTGCGCGACCAGTCGCTGATCGCCGGGATCGGCAACGCCTACAGCGACGAGATCCTGCACGCCGCCCGCATGTCCCCGTTCAAGCGGGTCCCGACCCTGACGCCCGACGACGTCCACACCCTCTACGAGGCGCTGCGCACCACCCTCACCGGCGCTGTCGAGCGCTCGCGCGGTGTCGCCGCCGGACGCCTCAAGGCCGAGAAGAAGAGCGGGCTGCGCGTGCACGGACGTACCGGCGAAGCCTGTCCGGTCTGCGGGGACACGATCCGCGAGGTCAGCTTCGCCGACAGCTCGCTCCAGTACTGCCCGACCTGCCAGACCGGCGGCAAGCCGCTGGCGGACCGGCGTATGTCACGCCTGCTGAAGTAGCCCGCCCGCCGTCACCGCACCGGCAGCGTGAGCAACCGCTGCCCGCCGACCGCCCGTACCTCGAACCGCGCGATCTCACCGGGCCGCGCCGCCGCCCCGCCGTCGATCGAGACCCGCCCCTCACGCCCACCGTCCACCGACCACGTCGCGACCGGCTGCTCGGACCCGTCCCGGCCCACCGCGACCAGCTCGCACACCCGGGGCCCGCCCGGATCGCGCACGTCGAGGCCCACGTCCGTGCCCCACGCCCGCGCGTCGGCGGTCAGCGTCGCGGCCACCCCGGACCTGGCGTCCCGCCCGCGCAGCGTCAGGTCCGCCGCGTCCCCCGTCCCCGCGCCGGACAGCATCGCCGCGCCCTGCCCCGCGATCGCGAGCAGCAGCGCCACCGCGACGCCCGCGCCCCACCACCGGCGCCGCGCCGCCCGGTGCAGCACGCCGAGCCGGTCCACCGCACGGTCGACGAGCGCGGGCGCGGGCGGCCGCGCGAACAGGTCGACGTGCGGCGGAGTCGCCCGCGCGTACACGCCCAACAGCTGTGTCGCGGGCCGCACTTCACCGACGTACCGCGCGCACGCCGCGCACTCGACGAGATGGTCCTCGAAGCGGAACCGGTCCGCCGTGTCGAGGACCCCCAGCGCGTACGCACCCGCGTCGCGATGCCGTTCCAGGGACCTCATGTGTTCCTCCTGCTCTCTGAGAGCCTGCCTTTGAACCCCCGCCTGCGCAGCGGCGTTCGGTGCGTGCGCCCTCCGGGCGGACGACGGGGGTTCATAGGCAGGCTCTCCCGGGTACGCAAGAGGCAGGCGATTCATTCAAGCGACCGCGCGATTACACTCCGGCGCATGCTGCGCGTACTGGCCGTCGACGACGAGGAACCCGCCCTCGCCGAACTCCTCTACCTCCTGCGCGCCGACCCGCGCGTGCGCACCGCCGAAGGAGCCACCGACGCCAACGAGGCGCTGCGCCGCATCGGCCGCGCCCTGGAGGAGGGGCCCGGCGGCGACGGCGCCATCGACGTGCTGTTCCTCGACATCCAGATGGCGGGCCTCACCGGGCTCGACGTCGCCCGGCTGCTCGCGGGCTTCGCCCGGCCGCCGCTCGTCGTCTTCGTCACCGCCCACGAGGACTTCGCCGTCCAGGCCTTCGAGCTCAAGGCCGTCGACTACCTCCTCAAGCCCGTACGCCGCGAACGCCTCGCCGAGGCCGTGCGCCGCGTCGCCGAACGCGCGGCCGTCGCCCCGCCGCCCACCGCCGTCGCCGACCGGATACCCGTCGAACTCGGCGGCGTCACCCGCCTCGTGGCCGTCTCCGACATCACGTACGCCGAGGCGCAGGGCGACTACGCGCGCCTGCACACCGCCGACGGCACCAGCCATCTCGTGCGCATCCCGCTCACCACCCTGGAGGAGCGCTGGCAGGCGCTCGGGTTCGTGCGGGTCCACCGCAGCCACCTCGTCTCCCTGCACCGCATCGACGAACTGCGGCTCGACGGCGGCGGGATGACCGTCCGCGTCGGCGCCGCCGAGATCGCCGTCAGCCGCCGCCACGCCAGCCGCGTGCGCGAACTCCTCATGCGCAGGGCCACCGGCTGATCAGCCCCTTCCTTCGGGCGTCCCGGCCTGCCTACACTCCGCCCGTGTCCGAACCCCGACGGCAGGTGGTGACCGGCGAGCCGCGCACCGTGCACGGCGCGGCCGGTCTCCCCGGCCTGCGCACGCAGGGGGAGATCGACGAGCAGACGATGCTCGGCGCCGCCTACGTCCGCTCCCTCATGCGCAGCCAACTGCGCGCCGGAGTCGCCGCGTTCGTGGTCCTCGCCGTGCCCGTCGCGGTTCTGCCCCTGTTCTTCGGCGCCCTGCGCAACGCGGCCGTCGAGTGGCTCGTCCTCGGCTTCTGCTGCTACCCGTTCCTCGTCCTCATCGCCTGGTGGTACGTGCGCCGCGCCGAGCGCAACGAACACGACTTCGCGGCCCTCGTACGCGGCCGCGACACCGGCGACGCCGTCGGCAACGGAGCGCCGTGAACGAGGCGTACGCGATACCCGCGGTGGCCGTCGTCGTCCTCGCCACCGTCCTCATCGGCGGCTTCGGCCTGCGCATCTCCCGCACGACCTCGGACTTCTACGTGGCGTCGCGCACCGTCGGACCCCGCCTCAACGCGGCCGCCATCAGCGGCGAATACCTCTCCGCGGCGTCGTTCCTCGGCGTCGCGGGGCTGCTCCTCGTCCACGGCCCGGACATGCTCTGGTACCCGGTCGGCTACACCGCCGGCTACCTCGTCCTCCTGGTCTTCGTCGCGGCCCCGCTGCGCCGCTCCGGCGCCTACACGCTCCCCGACTTCGCCGAGGGCCGCCTGGAGTCCCGGCAGGTGCGCCGCGTGGTCAGCATGTTCGTGGTCGGCGCGGGCTGGCTCTACCTGGTGCCCCAACTCCAGGGCGCCGGGCTGACGTTGCAGATCCTCACCGGGGCGCCGCGCTGGTTCGGCGGGGCCCTGGTCGCCGCCGTCGTGGTCCTCGCCGTGGCGGCGGGCGGCATGCGCTCCATCACCTTCGTCCAGGCCTTCCAGTACTGGCTGAAGCTGACGGCGCTCCTCGTCCCCGCCTTCTTCCTGCTCCTCGCCTGGCGCGGGCAGGGTGCGACCCCGCCCGGCTTCCCGGCCACCGACGTCCCGTCCGCCGGGGTGGGCGCGGGCCGGCCCCTGGCCACCAGCCGCGCCGACCATCCGCTCTACGCCACGTACGGACTGATCGTCGCCACGTTCCTCGGCACGATGGGCCTGCCGCACGTCGTTGTCCGCTTCTACACGAGCCCGAACGGCCGCGCGGCCCGCCGCACCACCGTCGTCGTCCTCGCCCTGATCGGCACCTTCTACCTCCTGCCGCCGCTCTACGGCTGGCTCGGCCGGGTCTACGCCCCTGAACTCACCGCCACCCAGGACGCCGACGCCACCGTGCTGCTGCTCCCCGGCCGCGTGGTCGACGGGGTGGCGGGGGACCTGCTCGGCGCTCTCGTGGCGGGCGGGGCCTTCGCCGCGTTCCTGTCCACGGCGTCGGGCCTGACGATGGCCGTCGCGGGCGTGGTGAGCCAGGACGTCCTTCCGGCGCGCGGCGTACGGCACTTCAGGCTCGGCGTGGTCCTCGCCATGGGCGTCGCGCTCGCCGGAGCGCTCCTGGTGGACGGTGTCCCGGTGGCCGACGCGGTCGGCATGGCGTTCGCGGTCTCCGCGTCCTCCTTCTGCCCCCTGCTGGTCCTCGGCATCTGGTGGCGCCGCCTCACCCCGCCCGGCGCCCTGGCCGGTCTGTTCCTCGGCGGCGGCTCGGCACTCCTGGCCGTCACGCTGACCGTCTTCGGGGCCGCCACCTCCGGCTGGCTGCACACCCTCCTGGCGTGGCCGGCGGTCTGGTCGGTGCCGGTCGGCTTCCTCGCGATGATCCTGGTGTCCCTGGCGACGCCGGACGCCATCCCGCCGCACACGACGGCCACCATGACCCGCCTGCACCTCCCGGAGGCCCTGAAGAGCGGGGGCGGTACGCCATGAGCGGCGCCGTGACGGCCACGCTGCTCGCCCTGTGCCCCGTCCTGCTCGGCGCGGGCTTCCTCCTGGGCCGGCGCGCCCACCGCGCGGGCCACAGCGACGTCGGCACCCCGGTCGAGCGCGCCACCTTCGAGACCCTGCACACGGCCTCGCTCGCCGCCCCCGCCCTGCGCGCGGGCCTCACCGAGGACACCGCCCGCAAGTCCGCCCGCCGGCTGCGCACGCTCCTCGGCACGGAGGCCCTGGCCGTCACCAACCGCGGGGCCGTCCTCGCCTGGGACGGCGCCGCCGAGCACCCGCACGCCCAGCACGTCATGGACCAGGTGGCCCCGGCCCTGGCCGGCGGGCGCACCGTCGCCTTCGCGTGCGGCTGCGACGCCGTCGACTGCCCGCTGCGCTGGGCGGTCGCCGCCCCGGTCGTCGCCGACGGCCGCGTCCTCGGCACCGTCGTCGCCTACGCGCCCCGCGAGTCCGCCGTCCTGGCCCGCGCCACCGACGAGGTCGCCCGCTGGGTCTCGGTCCAGCTCGAACTCGCCGAACTCGACCGCTCCCGCACCCGCCTCATCGAAGCGGAGATCAAGGCGCTGCGCGCGCAGATCTCCCCGCACTTCATCTTCAACTCCCTCGCGGCGATCGCGTCGTTCGTCCGTACCGACCCGGAGCGCGCCCGCGAACTCCTCCTGGAATTCGCCGACTTCACCCGCTACTCGTTCCGCAGGCACGGCGAGTTCACCACCCTCGCCGACGAACTCCACTCCATCGACCAGTACTTGGCCCTGGTCCGTGCCCGCTTCGGCGACCGCCTCGCCGTCACCCTCCAGATCGCCCCGGAGGTCCTCCCGGTCACGCTCCCGTTCCTGTGCCTCCAGCCGCTGGTGGAGAACGCCGTCAAGCACGGCCTGGAGGGCGCCGTCACGCGCAGCCGCATCTCCATCGGCGCGACGGACGCGGGCGCCGAGGCCGAGGTCGTCATCGAGGACGACGGCGTCGGCATGGACCCCGACGAACTGCGGGCGATCCTGCGCGGCGAGGGCGACGCCTCCAGTGGCATCGGCCTCTCCAACGTCGACGAACGCCTGCGCCAGGTCTTCGGCGACGGCTACGGCCTCGTCATCGAGACGGCCGTGGGCGCGGGCATGAAGATCACGGTCCGCATCCCGAAGTACCGGGCGGGCGTGTACGCGCCCTGACCCGCCCGGCCCGCGCCCTCGGAGCCTGTCTCAGAACAAATGAATCGCCAAGTGGCCGAGCGGCAGCCCGAGTTGCCAGGCGGGCGTCCACACCTGCGGTCCGTCCTCCTCGTCGGGGACGGGCACCGCGTCGAGGTCGGCCGCGAGCAGCTCCGTCTCCTCCAGCCATCTCCATGCCGCCACGGCCAGCTCCAGATCGGGCGACCGATTCCCGCCGTCGCGCCCTTCCCGCTCGGCGAGGCGCTCGCGCACCCACCGCTGCCACGGCTGGTCGTAGGCGGTCAGCGACGACCAGGTCTCCAGCTGCGACACCACCCGGATCCCGGACAGCTCGTCCTCCGCGTCGGACAGGAAGATGGTCAGGGCCAGCGCGTCGCGCCCGGCCCGGAACTCGAAGGACGTCGGGGGCATCAGATCCCCGGTGCGCAACAGTTCGTCCGCGATGTACTCGGCGTACAACCACGCCATGGGTACGGTGAGTTCGCCTCCGGCGCCCGTCGCGCCGCCTTGGCTCCCGTGCAACATTCCTTCCTGCCTTCCTCCGGTCCGTGCTTCGCCGGCCCCCGGGCCCCACCCGTCCAACTCGCCGGGGAGGACAGCGGATTACTCAACCGAGAAAACGGCACGCTGAGCAAGGCGCTTTACGGAGGCTTGACCCGGCCTCCGGTTTCATCGCAGGTCGGACGCATACCCCGGAAGAACCCGGCGCAACGCGCGCAACGCGTAGTACGCGCGGGACTTCACGGTACCCGGGGGGATGCCGAGCGTTCGTGCGGCCTCCGCCACACTCGCGCCCTTGAAGTACACCTCGAGGAGGACGGCGCGGTGCTCGGGGGTGAGCGTCGCCACAGCCTCCCGCACATCGAGCGCCGCCGCGGACCGTTCGGCGTGATCGGCGCAGACGCGCGCGTTCTCCAGGACCGCGTCGCCCACTTCGGCTGGCCGCGCGAGCCGCGCCCGCCGCGCGTCGATCGCGAGCCGCCGCCCGACCGTGAACAGCCAGGGCCGCACCGACTCGAACCGCGCGTCGAGCGCCTCCGGATGCTGCCAGGCCCGTACGTACGTCTCCTGGACCAGGTCTTCCGCCCGCTGGCGGTCCCCGTCGCACAGGCGCAGCAGGTACGAGAACAGCGGTCCGCCGTGCTCCCGCTGGACCTGGGCGAGGTCCTCCTCCGGTGTCGTGGGTGTCGTGAGCGCCGTCGTCATGCGCGTATGGCAACGCAGCCCGCCGCGCCCGCCCAGGGGCCGCGCGCGGATCTGCGGCAGGCGGTCGAAGCCGTCGACGAGCGGTGCGGTGAACGGGCCGAGTGGCCCAGCGAGGTGACGCCGATTCAGGGATGTACCCGGTATGGGGACTTGACTCCCGCTGATGCTCGTACGTGGATTCGTATGGCGAAAATCACCCCGAAAACCACCCACATACGGACTCGTTCCGTCCAGTGACCCCAGGGAGCCTTGTCGATGACACGGAGCACGCGCCGCACGCGGCAGGCGGCGGCCGCCCTCGCGGCCGTCCTGACGGGCCTCGGCGCGGGCTGCGCCGCCGCCCCCGAGCGGCAGCCCTCGCCCCCCTCGGCCTCCGCCTCCGGGCAGCCCGCGCCCGCGGCGGCCCGCGGCTTCACCCTCGTGGCGTCCGGCGACGTCCTGCCCCACACGTCGATCATCGCCAAGGCGAACGAGGACGCGGGCGGCGACGGCTACGACTTCCGTCCGATGCTCGCGGGCGTCAAGCCGGTCGTCTCCGCCGCCGACGTGGCGATCTGCCACATGGAGACGGTGTACGGCGCCGACGGCGACTACAGCGGCTACCCGGCCTTCAAGTCCCCGCCGCAGGTGGCCGCCGCACTGCGCGCCACCGGCTACGACTCCTGCTCCACCGCCTCCAACCACACCCTCGACGACGGCGCGGACGGCATCGCCCGCACCCTGGGCGCGTTCGACCGCGCGGGCCTCGGGCACGCCGGTTCGGGCCGCACCGCGGCCGAGGGCCGTGGCCCGGCCTGGCTGCGCGCGGGCGGCGCCAGGGTCGCCCAGCTCGCCTACACCTACGACACGAACGGCTACCCGCTGCCCCAAGGCAGGCCCTGGGCCGTGAACTTGATGGACCGTCAGCGCATCGTCGCCGACGCTCGCGCCGCCCGGAAGGCGGGCGCGGACGTGGTCGTCGTCTCGCTCCACTGGGGCACCGAATGGCAGGACGACCCGGACACCCGCCAACTCACCCTCGGCCGGCAGCTCACCGCGTCGCGCACCCACGGCCGCCCCGACATCGACCTGATCCTCGGCACCCACGCGCACGTCCCGCAGGCGTACGAGAAGGTCAACGGCACCTGGATCATCTACGGCATGGGCGACCAGATCGCCGGCGAGATGTTCAACCACGAAGGCGCCCAGGACGCCCGCGGCAACATGAGCACCATCGGCCGCTTCACCTTCGCCCCGCCTGCCCGTGCCGGTGAACGCTGGCGTGTCACCAAGGCCGAGTTCGTCCCGCAGTGGTTCGACCTCGGCTCCGACCGCGTGGTCAACCTGAACCGCGCCATCGACCGGGGCGCCGACCTGGAGGGCATCCGCGACGAGATCCGCCGCGTCGTCCTCGGCAGGGGCGGCGCCCGGGACGGCCTCGTCATGGGGAAGTAGGCGGCACCTTCGCCAGCTCGGACCTCTTGTACGAGTACCCGAAGTAGATCCCGAGACCGATCACGAACCAGACGGCGAACCGCACCCACGTCTGCCACTGCAGGAACGTGATCAGCCAGATCGAGAAGACGACGCCCACCGCGGGCACCACCGGCATCCCCGGCGTACGGAACGTGCGCGGCAGCTCCGGCTGCCGGTAGCGCAGCACGATCACCGCCACGCACACCACCACGAACGCCAACAGGATCCCGATATTGGTCAGTTCGGCCGCCTCGCCGATCGGCAGGAACCCGGCGATGGCGGCCGACGCGGCCCCGACGATCCACGTGACCCGCGTCGGCACATGCCGCGTCGGATGCGTCTTGGCGAACCACTTCGGCAGCAGCCCGTCCCGGGACATGCTGAACCACACCCGGGTGACGCCCAGCATGAACGTGAACATGACGGTCAGGATGCCGATGATGGCGCCCACCGCGATCACATCCGCGAGCCCGCTCAGGCCCGCCGCCTTGAACGCGGTCGAGAAGCCGCTCTCCGGGTCGATGTCCTTGTAGTTCTGCATCCCGGTGAGGACCAGGCACGCGAGCACGTACAGGACCATCGAGATCGCGAGCGAGTACAGGATCGCCTTCGGCATGTGACGCTGCGCGTCCTTCGACTCCTCCGCCGCCGTGGACATCGCGTCGTAGCCGAAGACGGCGAAGAACACCGTCGCCGCACCCGTGAACGCGCCGCTCACCCCGAACGGGAAGAACGGCGTGTAGTTGCCCGTGTCGATGTGGAAGAAGCCCACGCCGATGACGAGCAGCACCACCAGGACCTTCAGGACGACGACGATCGTCTCGAAGCGGGCCGCGTTCTTGATGCCGAGCGTCAGCAGATACGCGATGAGCAGGCAGAGGGCCGCGGCGAACAGGTCGACCTTGTGGCCGTCACCGGTGCCGGGAGCGCCCAGCATCCAGTTCGGCAGGTCCACGCCCATCTCGCCGAGCAGGAAGCTGAAGTAGCCGGAGATCCCGATCGCGACGACCGCGACGATCGCCGTGTACTCCAGGAGCAGGTCCCAGCCGATGAACCAGCCGGCCAGCTCGCCGAGGACCGCGTAGCCGTACGTGTACGCCGATCCGGCCTTCGGGATGAGGCCCGCGAACTCGGCGTAGGAGAGGGCCGCGGCCGCACTCGCGATGCCCGCGATCAGGAACGAGACGAGGACCGCGGGCCCGGCCGTGCCGTTGGCGACCGTCCCGGCGAGGGTGAAGATCCCCGCGCCGATGATGCCGCCCACGCCGATCGCGGTGAGCTGACCGAGCCCCAACGTGCGGGTGAGCTGCGGCCGTTGGCCCTCCGTGCCGGCCTCGGTGTCCTCGATCCGTTCGATGGGTTTGCGGCGCAGGACGCCCTGGCCCATCCGCAGTTTCGGGGGAACGGTCATGAGACCACCTCTTCGCATACGCGACGGCTGATGGCCGATCATGATGCACCCGGGGCGGCAGGGACGGAAGACGGCACGCCCCGCCCGCGGCCGCGGGCTCTAGGGCACCACTGTGACGGGCCAACGGCCCGCCTTCACCAGGCGGATGGCGACCGAACCGACGATGCGATGACCGGCCTGCTCCGAGGCGCCGACCACCACGGCGTCCGCCTTCAGCTCGTCGGCGGCGGTGACCAGGCCGTTGAACGGGTCGCCGCGGAAGGTGTGGAACTCCCAGCGCACGTCGTATATGTCCTTGACCCGTTCCGTGGCCTCCCGGATCTCGGCGATGAGGCCCTCCGCGATCTCGTCGGTCGTCTCCGCGACGGGCACCCCGAGCGCGGCCCCCGCCGCCATCACGGGCTGCACGTAGACGACGGCGAGCAGGGCCCGCTGGCGCCGGGCGAGGCCGCCCGCGTAGGCCGCGGCACGGAAGGAGGAGTCGGAACCGTCGACGCCGACCACGATCACCTTGGGCCCGTCGGTGCCGCGCTCGAACTGGTGTGGCTGTTGTTCGGTCACGGGCAGAGGCTAGCGGAAACCCGCAGGTGGAGCGATGGGCGGGGCGTCACGGCTGAACGGGTGCTTTCCCGCGTCCCATCCGGTGGTGCTCTGCGCGGCGCCACCGGCGCCGTGTGACGCATAAAGCATGAAAACGCACCAGATCGCAGCAGGGCGTCGGACGCTGATCCGCGGGTTCACCGCCGTCGGCCTGGCCGCACTCACCGGCTGCGCCGCCGGCGAACGGGCGAGCTCCCCGCCGAGCGCGAGCCCGAGCGCCGCGCCCGCCGCGGGACCGCCTGCCGCCCGCGCCCTCAACCCCTCCGCCTACCGGCTGCGCCCCATGGCCGGGTACGAGCCCCAGCGCGCCGCCACCGCGAAGCTCACGGTCCGTCACAAGCCCATCCTCAGCATGGACTTCGAGCGCGGCGAGCGCGCCATGGTGCTCACCTTCGACGACGGGCCCGACCCCCGCTACACCCCGGACATCCTGCGCACGCTGCGCAAGCACGACGTGCGCGCCATGTTCTTCGTGTGCGGCGAGATGGCCGTCGACAACAAGGACCTGCTGCGCGAGATGGCCGACGACGGACACGTCATCGGCAACCACACCTGGACCCATCCGCTCCTGACCCGGATGACCCGCTCCGGTATGCGGCCCGAGATCGAGCGCACCTGCGAGGTCATCGAGGACACGGTGGGCGAACCCCCCGCCTGGTTCCGTGCGCCGTACGGGGCGTGGAACCGCGCCGCGTTCCGGCTCGGCGCCGACCTCGGCATGGAACCCCTCGCGTGGACCGTCGACACCCTCGACTGGAACACCCCCGGCACCGGCACCATCGTCACCCGCGTCCTTCGCGGCGCCGCGCCCGGCGTCGTCGTCCTCAACCACGACGCCGGCGGCAACCGCTCGCAGAGCGTCTCCGCGCTGCGCGAGTACCTGCCGCAGCTGATCGACGACGGGTACCGCATCACCGTCCCGCGCCGCCGCGGCATCTGATCGTCTGATCCCCCCCCGCTGGTGTCCGTGCGTCAGCGCACGGACACCAGCCGGGCGAAGGCCACCACGTTGCCGTCGTAGCCGCTCTGCTTCGAGAAGCCGCCGCCGCACGTGATGACGCGCAACTCCGGTGTCCCGTTGGAGCCGTAGACCCGGTTGCCCGGGAAGTTGGCCTTCTCGAAGACCTCGATCCCGTACACCTGGAACACGGCTGTCCTGCCGTCCCTGCGCCGGACCTCGACGTGGTTGCCCTTCTTGAGGGAGCCGAGCCCGTAGAACACGGCCGGGCCCTGCATGTTGTCGACGTGGCCGACGATGACGGCCGTGCCCTTCTCGCCCGGCGACACCGCCCCGGTGAACCAGCCCGCCAGGTTCGGGTCCTGGGGCGGCGGCGCGTCCACCCAGCCCTCCGCGTCCAGGCCGACCTGCGTCACCGGGGCATCCACCCGGATCGCCGGGATCCGCACCCGGTCCACGAGCGAGAACGGCAGCGGCTGCGGCCCCTTGGACGTGGCCCACGTGGGTGTGCGGCTGTCCGCGGCGGCGGCCGACGCGGGCTGCGGCGGACCGATGTCGAATTCCCCCGAACCGTTGCGGATCAGCGCGAGACCGGTGAGCAGCACCAGCGCTATCACGCCCCAGGGCGCACGCTTTCTGGGCTGCTCCTCGTCTTCGGGCCTTGCGTAGGACATTCGCTCATCCCCTCTGGATCCGGCGGCGAGACCGGCTCCGTCGCGCGTACCGAAACGCTAAGTCGACCGCGCACGGAGAGCGACGGGGCGAGGGCGAACGGGTGCACCGGCCGCGTCCGTTCAGGGGCCGGGTGAGCCATCCGAGGTGCGGGTGTCAGGAAATTTCTGACGGTCTGTGACCTGCGGCAATATCGGCTTGTACGGAATTCCTTCGGTGTGTCGGATCACCGGGACGGCCGATTCCCGAAATGCGGGCGTGCGCACGGCATCTGAGGGTTCGTCTGGGAGGCGTTCTCGCCGAAATTCCCGGGGACCGTTCCCCGGGGACGCCTTCCGCGGAGGATTTTCATGCGTACCACCCGTGCCCTGGCGGTGTCCGCCGTCGCCGTCGCCGCCGTCGGTCTCGCCGCCCCCGCCGCGTCCGCCTGGACGGACCCGTCCAACCTCACGGTCTCGCCCAGCGTCATTCCGCGCGGTGGCCAGGTGACGATCTCCGTCACCGGAACCAAGTGCCAGTCCGGGAGCACCGCCACGTCGGACGCGTTCGGCACGGTGAACCTGACCAACGCGGGCGGCGAGCAGGCGAGCGCCAACGCGACCGTGCACAGCGACGCCGCCCCCGGCGCCCACGACGTCTCCGTGAGCTGCCAGGGCGTGCCGCTCACGCGTCCTGCCGCCTTCACCGTCATCCACGGCGGTGTCCGCGGTGGTCTCGGCGGTGCCAGCGAGACCGGCGCCACCTCCACCGACATGGCCATCGGCGGCGCGCTCGTCGCGTCCGCGCTGGTCGGCGGCGGCGTGTTCTGGATGCGCCGCCGCTCGGAGGGCAAGGCGTAAGCAGCGGTTACGAGGATCAGCGGGCCCCGCCCCCCTTCGCGGGGCCCGCGGCGCACGTGAACGGACCGGTGCCCCGAAGACAGCGTGGTCTTCGGGGCACCGGCCCGTGTGCGGGAGCGTCAGGCGTTGTCGTCGCCCGTGCGGCGCCGGGAGAAGTAGTACGCCGTACCGAGCGCGCCCGTGATCAGCGCGGCGCCAAGCCCGATCTCCTGGAGGTCGAACCCGCCGAGACTGCCGCCGACGCCCGCCCGGACACCGTGGTGCACCGGTGGGGGAGTCGGATCGACGGGTCTGCCGCCCGCGATGGTGAGGTCGGCCGTGCGGGTCCAGCTGCCGGAGCAGGAGAACGTCACCGAGTACATGGCGCCCTGCTTGGCGTCCCAGTCGACGATGGCGGTCTGCGACCCGCGGCCGCTGCCGCTGCCGATCGTGACGGTGTCGAAGATGCCGGAGGACACCGTGATGTCCTTCGAGCAGCCGCTTCCGTAGACCGTGACCTGGCCGCCCGCGGCGATGGTCGTGGGGGAGACGCGCACCGAGCCGCCGGAGTCGGACTCCGCCAGCGCGGGCGGTGCGGCGAGGGTCAGAGCGGTGAGGGAGAGCGCGGCGGCACAAGCGGCACGTATCGCCTTCATGGGGGTTCCTCCGGGTCCACGAGGAGCAGCTGCGGACCGGTTCCGCGCGCTTGGGACAGGCACCTCGATGCCCGAAACGCTAGGGACACCCCTTGAGGGGCGCGATCGGTGTCGTGCGAACGGGGCATGTCCTTGGGCCGGTCAGGGGACCTCGTGGCGTGCTGACGCCCCGTCGGGGCCCGTCGTGTGCCAGACGTGCGGGCCGGCGCCCCGCCATTCGACGAGGTGCGGATCGTCGAGGGTCAGGTCGGCCGAGCCGAGCCCGGCCCGGCCGAGCAGCCGGGTCAGATCCGCGTCGCTGTGCGCGAGTCCGACCGCCTGCCCGCGCACGGTCACATGCCGCCCGCCCTCGGGCGCGAGCGGGTGGACGACGATCGGGGCGTGCCATGGAGTCATGCCCCCAGCGTGCTCCAGGTGGGGTCAGCCCGCTCCCGGAAACAGCATCAGGAAGGGCTCCGCGGTGGCCGCGATGCCCCGGCTGTAGGGCGCGTCGAAGTCCCAGATCAGGAAGAGCAGGAACGCGATCAGGGCCGAGAAGAGCCCGGCGAGGATGAGTTCGCGCAGGGTGCGTCTGATCTGGAGCGCGAAGATCATGCCGATGGTGACGAGGCCGCCGACGATCAGGCCGAACCAGACGACGCCCGGCATCGTGGCGCCCGTGGAGTCGGCGCGGGCGTTACGGGCGTCGTCGGCGGCCGTGACCTGGTCGACCAGCGGCTGGTAGGCCTGCGCCTGGAAGTCCGTCTTCGGCTCGTAGTCGGTGACGTCGTGGCGCACGGTGTCCAGGAGTTCGGTGCCCTCAGCCGTCAGTTCGCCGCGCGAGCGCATGGCGTGCCACTCGGTCGTGACGACATGGCTGACATACATGTCGACATCCGCCCGGATCCGGTCCCGGACGTCGGCCGGGTAGACGCGGACGCGCTCGTGGATCTCGTGCAGCGCCTGCGCCTCGTCGCGCACGTGGTCCTGGGCCGCGCTGCGCGCCTCCCAGACACCGGCGATGGCCAGGCCGAGGACGATCGCGTAGACCACGCCGATCATCATCGTCATGTACTCGATGACGTCCGGGGTCTCCGTGGGGTCGTCGTCCTCGCCGATTCTTCGCTGTTGCAGGACCAGGACGACGAGGACGATCGCACAGACGGCGACCATCGCGAGGGCGAGAACAAGCCATTCCGACATGGGTACCTCCACAAAGGTTCAGCGGGGGCGCAGAGCGGCGACCGCGAGCACCGCGGGCGCGGTGATGAGCAGGGTGAGCGTGACGATCGACGGGCCGCCGCGCGGGGGCGCGCGGTGCACGGCCGGCCGGTACACCGGGTAGTGCACGGGTGTCGGAGTGGGATGTGCGGACGGGGTCGGCGTGGGGCTCGGCGGCGGCGGCGGGGGTTCGGGTGCGGGCGGGGGCGGCGCGGCAGGGGGTGAAGGCGGGGGCGGGGGCGTGGGTGAGGGCGGTGGAGGAGGAGGGGGTGGCGGGGCCGGCGGGGGCGGCGTCGGCTTCTTGGGCGGGGGCGGTTTCGGTACGGGCTTCTCGGGCGGGGGCGTGCGCGGCCCCGCGCTGCACGTGACGCCGTCGCCGGAGACCGCGACGGCGCCGCCCGTTCCGCCGCCGTCGACCGAGGCGTACGCGCAGCTGTCGGCCGGCGCGAGCAGGGGCAGGGCTGTCGCGGCCGCCGCCGGGACGCCGCACAGCCACGCGGTGACGACCATCGCGACAGCACGGGTGACCAGGGCGGCTCTGGCCCGCTGTGTTGGAAGCACGACGGAGATCATGGGCGGCGGCCGTGACCGGCACGCCGTTTTCCGTGCGGAGTACCCCGAACGTGGGGCGCGGGCGCCGAGCTGGTTTGCGCCCCGGTCCTTCGCTCGTCCGAGTCAAGAAATCTTCGGCCCCGTTGAACACACCGGCCACCCCCGCCCGTACCTAGGGCCATGTGCGGACCCGACCGGGTGTGCACAACACCCAAGCAACATGCGGGAGTTGACGATGAAGACCTCCTGGCGGAGCGCCTCGCTCGTAGCGACAGCTGCGGCCCTGCTGGCGCTGACGACGGCGTGCGGTCAGGACAAGGGCGACGCGTCCGCGAACGGCCAGAACGTGGGCAACGCGGCCCCGGCGCAGGGCGGTTACGGATCCGACGACGGCTACGGCGCGGGCAAGGGTGACGCCTACGGGTCGGGTTCCGCGGACAAGGACACCGGCGCCAAGACCAAGTCGGCGGGCCGGCTGGCGGTCTGGGACAGCAAGAAGCTCGGCCGGGTCCTCACGGACGACGCCGGGTTCACGCTCTACCGGTTCGACAAGGACACCGCGCAGCCGCCCAAGTCGAACTGCGACGCCGCCTGTCTGAAGGCGTGGCCCGCCGTGCCCGCGAGCGGCGCGACCGCCGCGTCCGGCGTCGACCCGTCGCTGCTCGGCGAGGTGACCGCCGCCGACGGCAGCAAGCAACTCACCATCGACGGCTGGCCGATGTACCGCTACGCCATGGACACCAAGGCCGGTGACGCCAAGGGGCAGGGGGTGGGCGGTACGTGGTACGCGGCGGCCCCCGACGGGAAGAAGGCGAGCCCCGAGCCCGCCGCTGAGCCGGCCGACGCGGCGGGGCTTTCCACGCGAAGGGATCCGAAGCTCGGCGAGATCGTCGTCGACAAGAACGGAATGACGGTCTACCGGTTCCTGAAGGACTCGGCCTGGCCCATCAAGTCCAACTGCCTGGGAGCGTGCGCCGAGAAGTGGCCCGCTCTCGCACCGGTCGCCAAGAACGACACCAAGAACATTCCGCTCAAGGGCTACATGACGTTCGACCGCCCCGACGGCACCAAGCAGCAGACGCTGAACTGCTGGCCGGTGTACACCTTCTCCGGCGACAAGAAGCCCGGTGACGTCAACGGGCAGGGTGTGGGCGGCACTTGGTACGCCGCGGCCCCCGACGGAAAGCCGGTCGGCGCCCCGCGGAAGTAGTGGCCGTCACAGGGGCGGCCGTGGGATGAGCGGCTCCGGGCGGAGCCCTCGAAGGTAGAGTGTTCAAAGGATTTGGTGAATCGCCGGTCCGTTCCTCGCGTGACCACGTGATGGTCCCGTATCGGGAACGGACCGGTTCTCTTCGGTGGGGATAGAGATGGTTTCGGGGTGGTTTCGGATCATTGCCAATTGGCACGTGCCGGAGGCAGTGACCGAGAACGGACGGTCAATTTCCGTTTTGACTCGCTCCTTTGGCGGCTGATCAGTAGCCTCAGCTCGAACACCGGCTCGCCTACGCCTTGGAGAGATTGATGGAGCGTCCTGCCTGGGCCCCGCAGGGCATCGACATCTCGGTGCCCAGTGTGTCCCGGATCTACGACTACTACCTGGGCGGCTCGCACAACTTCGAGGTCGACCGGGAGGCCGCACGCAAGGCCATGGAGTTCATGCCGGGCCTGCCCAAGATCATGCAGGCGAACCGGGCGTTCATGCGGCGGGCCGTGCGCTTCGCCGTCGACGAGGGCATCACCCAGTTCCTCGACATCGGCTCCGGCATCCCGACGTTCGGGAACGTCCACGAGGTGGCGCAGCAGGCGAGCCCCGGCGCCCGCGTGGTCTACGTCGACCACGACCCGGTCGCCGTCGCGCACAGCAAGGCCGTCCTCGACGGCAACCCCGACTGCGCCGCCGTCTCGGCCGACCTGCGCAAGCCGCGGGACATCCTGGGCAGCCCCGAGGTCCATGAACTCCTCGACCTGAAGCGGCCGGTGGCGCTGCTCCTGGTCGCCGTACTGCACTTCATCGAGGACGCCGACGAGCCGCAGCGGGCCGTGGCCGAACTGAGCGCGGCGCTCGCACCCGGAAGTCTGCTGATCGTGACGCATGCCTCCTTTGAGGGAATGCCCATCTCGACGGAAACGGCCAGTGGCGCGGTCGACGTCTACCGGAACGATGTCCGCAATCCGCTGATCATGCGGAACCGCGAGGAGATCGCACGGTTCTTCACGGGATATGAGACCGTCGAGCCGGGCATCGTGCCGATGCCCGTGTGGCGGCCTCAGACCGCGCCCGAGGACGAGGACCCGTACACATTCGCGGGCTATGTGGGAGTGGGGCGCAAGGCGTGAGCGAAGAGCCGGGCGGACCGGAAGACAGACTGCGCAGGTTCGCCACGATCTGGAGCCGGGCGATCTTCCCGGTGACGGCGACGTCCCTGACCCGGCACGAGTTCGAGGACGAACTCGTGCCGCTCGCCCGCCGGCTGCGCGACGCGCTGGCCGCGCGGACCTTCGACGCCGAGCAGGGGCGGGCCGTAGGCGGCGCGCTCGTCACGGCGCACTGCACCGACCCCGAGGCGCTCAGCCGCACCCTCGACGTCGTCGACGCCTACCTCGTCCTGTACTGCGGCGACGAGGCGCGCACCCCGGAGCGCGAGGACGATCTGCGGGCGCGCTGCTCGCGTATCCAGCACCAGCTCGCGGCCGGTTTCGCCGCCGCGCTGCGCGAGCGGACCCTCGTCGAGCAGGAAGCCATCTCGCGGGCGGCGCTCGCCGCCCGCAGCGCCGTCGCCGAGGCGCTGCACGCGAGCGAGGCCCGGTTCCGCGCGGTGTTCCACGGCGCCGCCATCGGCATCGGCATCGCCGACCTCGACGGCACCGTCCTGGAGGTCAACGACGCGCTGGTGCGGATGTTCGGCGGCAGCGAGGGCCTGGTGCGCGGGCGCAACGTCGCGGAGTGGACGCACCCCGAGGACGCCCCGCAGGTCTGGCACCTCTACCACGAGCTGGTGCGCGGCGAGCGCGAGCACTACCGCGTGGACAAGGCGTTCTACCGCCCCGACGGCACCGCGCTGTGGACGAATCTGACGGTGTCGCTGCTGCGCGACAAGGACGGCGTCCCGCAGTACCAGCTGGCGCTCATGGAGGACACGACCGAGCGCCGGCTGCTCAACCTGCGGCTGCGCTACGAGGCGACGCACGACGCGCTCACCGGCCTGCCCAACCGCACCCTGTTCTTCGAGCGCCTGGAGAAGGTGCTCGGTGCGGGCGAGGGCGCCCGGTTCGGCCTGTGCTACCTGGACCTCGACGGCTTCAAGACCATCAACGACAGCCTCGGCCACGCGGTCGGCGACCGGCTCCTCGTCGAGGTCGCCGACCGGCTCCAGGCGTGTGCCACCGCCCCCGGCGAGATGGTCGCGCGGCTCGGCGGCGACGAGTTCGTGGCCCTGACCACCGGCAAGGACACCGAGACCGAGGTCGACGAGCTCGCCGGGCGCATCATGCACGCCCTCGCCACCCCGATCCGGATCGACGGCCGCGAACTCACCGTGCGCGGCTCCGTCGGCATCGTCGAGGGACCGGCCGCCGAGCGCAGCCCCGCCGAGGTGCTGCGCAGCGCCGACATCACGATGTACCGGGCCAAGTCCGCGGGCGGCAACCGCTACGAGCTGGCCGACCCGGAGGCCGACGCCCGCGCCATCACCCGCCACGGCCTCACGACGGCGCTGCCCGCCGCCCTGGACCGCGGCGAGTTCTTCATCGAGTACCAGCCGCTCGTCCATCTCGGCGACGGCAGCGTGCGCGGCGCCGAGGCACTGGTGCGCTGGCTCCACCCGCAGCACGGCGTCCTCGGCCCCGACCGCTTCATCCCGCTCGCCGAACACACCGGCCTCATCGTCCCGTTGGGCCGCTGGGTCCTGGAGGAATCGGTACGCCAGGCCCGCGTCTGGCAGGAGCGGCACGCCGAGGCGGGCCCGATGCGCATCAACGTGAACCTGTCGCCGATGCAGCTCACCCACCCCGGCCTCGTCTCCGACACGGTCGACATCCTGGAGCGGGCCGGGCTCGCGCCGGGCGCGCTCTGCCTGGAGGTCACGGAGTCGGCTCTGATCGGCGCCGACGACGACCTCCTCAAGCCGCTGCGCCGGCTCTCCGAGATGGGTGTCGACATAGCGCTCGACGACTTCGGCACCGGGTACTCGAACCTGGCGAACCTGCGCCGGCTCCCGGTCAACGTCCTGAAGCTGGACCGCTCCTTCACCCAGGGCATGCAGCAGTTCCCCGCGGACCCGGTCGACCTGAAGATCGTCGAGGGCATCGTCTCGCTCGCCCACAGCCTGGACCTCGCGGTCACGGTCGAGGGCGTCGAGACCGGCGCGCAGGCCGAGCAGTTGAAGGAGCTCGGCTGCGACACGGCGCAGGGCTGGTACTACGCGCGCCCCGGCCCGCCGGACCGCCTCCACGAGCTGGCGCTCGCGGACGCCACGGGATGAGGCCGCTGTCATGATCCGGTGGGCGTACCTGTTCGTCGACCGGCCCTACGAGGACTTCGGCGCCGCCTGCGACTTCTGGGCGCGGGTCGCGGAGGCTCGGCTCTCTGAACTCCGGGGCGAGCGCGGTGAGTTCACGACGCTGCTGCCGTCCGGGGGTGACCCGTGCGTCAAGGTGCAGGGTGTCTTCGACGGGCCCGGCGGGGCGCATCTCGACCTGGCCGTGGACGACGTGCCGCACGAGGCGCGACGGGCCCGTGAACTCGGTGCCGGCGGTGTCCACACGGAGCCCGGTCTGGAGGTCATGCGGTCGCCCGCGGGGCATCTGTTCTGCCTGGTCGAGTGGGCCGGTGAGCGCACGGGCCCCTCGGCGGTCTCCGGCACCCGCATCGACCAGCTGAGCCTGGACACGCCGCCGAGCACGTACAAGGCGGAGGCCGAGTTCTGGGCCGCGCTCACCGGCTGGCCCGAAGTTCCGTGCGAGAGCCCGGAGTTCAGGCTGCTGTCGGCCGGTCGTACGGTGCTGCCGGTGCAGGTCCTCCTCCAGCGCCTCGACACGGAGTCGGTGCCCTCGGCTCATCTGGACATCGCGTGCTCGGAGCGGGCTGCGGCGCGGGCTGAGCATGAGCGGCTCGGGGCGACGTACGTCAGGGACGGGCGCGGCTGGACGGTGATGCGGGACCCTGCCGGGGGGTTGTACTGCCTCACGGACCGGGCGCCGTAGGGGTTGGTGTTCCGTTGCCGGGTGCGGCGTTCGTCGTGGCTGGTCGCGCCCCGCGGCGGAGCCGCCAATGACACAGCCCCGCGCCCCTGAGATGCGCACTTCGTGCGCCATCTCAGGGGGCGCGTTCGCGGAGCCGGCCTTTGTCGGGGAAATGCGCGCGAAGCGCATGCATTTCAGGTGCGCGGGGAACTGCGCGACCAGCCCCCACCGAACCCGCATCCAGCAACGAACCCACGCACCCCGAGCTGTCACCCGTCCCGCTCCACGAGCATCCGCTGAAGCTCACGCGCAGCCCGCGGCGGCGCCACGTCCGACCGGTGCGCCAGCGCGATGGTCCGATGCAGCCCCGGGCGGGCCAGTGGAGTCACCCGGAGATCCGCCCCGGCCCGCGTCGCCACCATCGACGGCACCACCGCGACCCCGAGCCCCGCCCGCACGAACCCCAGAACCGCGTCCATCTCGCCGCCCTCCACCGCGAAGTCCGGCTCGAACCCCTCCGCCCGGCACGCGGCGACGGTCAGCTCCCGCAGGTCGTAGCCGTGCCGGAACATGACGAGGCGCTCGCCCTCCAGATCCGAGACGCGCACGGATCTGCGGCCCCGGCCGGGGCTCGGCGCGGTCGGGGACGAGACGATCACCAGTTCCTCGCGGAGCAGCTCCACCGTGGTCAGGGCGGGCGCGGGGGTCGGTAGCGGCAGGACGACGAGGGCTAGGTCGAGCGCCCCGCGCGCGAGTTCCCGTACGAGATCGTGCGAGCCGCCCTCCTCGATCAGGAGCTGGATGCCGGGGTAGCGGTCGTGGAAGGCGCGCAGCACGTCCGGGAGCAGGCCCGTGCACAGGGACGGCGTCGCACCGAGGCGGACGCGGCCGCGCTTGAGCTGGGCCAGCTCCTGCACCTCGTGCCGCGCCGTGTCCGCGTCCGCGAGGATGCGCCGGGCCAGCGGAAGCAATGACTCGCCCGCGTCGGTGAGGGTGATGTTGCCCCGGGCCCGCTGGAAGAGATCCGCTCCCAGCTCCCGTTCGAGGGCCCGGATCTGCTGGGACAGCGACGGCTGCGCGACGTGCACCTGCTCGGCCGCGCGCGTGAAGTGCCGGGTCTCCGCGACCGCGACGAAGTACTGGAGTTGCTGGAACTGCATGCCGCCACCCTAGCCCTTCCATAGGCCATGCCTATGGAAATGAGCCGGACCATGTCTTGGAC
The DNA here is from genome assembly GCF_040679615.1 of Streptomyces sp. NPDC052225. Taxonomy (NCBI): domain Bacteria; kingdom Bacillati; phylum Actinomycetota; class Actinomycetes; order Kitasatosporales; family Streptomycetaceae; genus Streptomyces; species Streptomyces sp. NPDC052225. The sequence continues at coordinate 187,099 of NZ_JBFAVD010000013.1, forward strand.
CGATCGGGGCCTTCGGCCCTACCGTCTCTGACATGGCTCTGGCAACGCGGACGGACCGACGGTCGTCCATGACGCGCACGATCTGGGACAGCTCCCTCGGCAAGAAGACCGTGATGGCCGTCAGCGGCATCGTGATGCTGCTCTACCTGGTCGCGCACATGATCGGGAACCTCAAGATCTTCTTCGGCCCGGGCGAGATCAACCACTACGCCCACTGGCTGCGCACCATGGGCGAGCCGGTACTGCACTACGAGTGGGGCCTGTGGCTCGTACGGATCGTGCTCGTCGTCGCCGTCGTGGCGCACGCGACGTCCGCGTACCAGCTCAGCCGGCGCGACATCAAGGCGCGGCCCACCCAGTACGTGCACAAGAAGCCGCGCGCCAGTTACGCCACGCGCACCATGCGCTGGGGCGGCATCATCCTCGGCCTCTTCATCGTCTGGCACATCCTCGACCTGACGACGGGGACCGTGCATCCGGGCGGCTACGAGCACCTGCACCCGTACCAGAACATCATCGACACGTTCTCGACCTGGTACAGCAACGTCATCTACATCGTCGCGATGCTCGCCCTCGGCTTCCACGTGCAGCACGGGTTCTGGAGCGCGGCGCAGACCCTCGGTGTCGGCAGCCGCACCCGCGACCGCGTCCTGAAGACCGTCGGCACGGCCCTCGCCGTACTGCTCACGCTCGGTTTCATCGCCGTGCCCGTGGGCGTCATGACCGGATTGGTGAGCTGAAGAACATGACTTCGTACGCCGACTACACGACCGGGGAGCCGGTCGCCGACACCAAGGCACCGGCCGGGCCCGTCAACGAACGCTGGGACACGCGGCGCTTCGAGGCGAAGCTGGTCAACCCCGCCAACCGCCGCAAGCACACCGTCATCGTCGTCGGGACCGGCCTCGCGGGCGGTTCGGCCGGCGCGACGCTGGCCGAACAGGGCTACCACGTCGTCCAGTTCTGCTTCCAGGACTCGCCGCGCCGCGCCCACTCGGTCGCCGCGCAGGGCGGTATCAACGCCGCGAAGAACTACCGCAACGACGGCGACTCCGTGCACCGTCTCTTCTACGACACCGTCAAGGGCGGCGACTTCCGCGCCCGCGAGTCGAACGTGCACCGCCTCGCCCAGATCTCCGTCGAGATCATCGACCAGTGCGTCGCCCAGGGCGTGCCCTTCGCCCGCGAGTACGGCGGCCTGCTCGACAACCGGTCCTTCGGTGGCGTCCAGGTCTCCCGTACGTTCTACGCGCGCGGCCAGACGGGACAGCAACTGCTGCTCGGCGCCTACCAGGCACTCAGCCGCCAGGTGGCCGCCGGGAACATCGAGCTTCATCCCCGTACGGAGATGCTGGACCTGGTCGTCGTCGACGGGAAGGCGCGGGGGATCGTCGCCCGCGACCTCGTCACCGGGAAGATCGACACCTACTTCGCGGACGCCGTCGTGCTCGCTTCGGGCGGCTACGGCAACGTCTTCTATCTGTCGACGAACGCCATGAACAGCAATGCCACGGCCGTGTGGCGGGCGCACCGGCGCGGCGCCTACTTCGCCAACCCGTGCTTCACGCAGATCCACCCCACCTGCATCCCGCGCACCGGCGACCACCAGTCGAAGCTGACGCTGATGAGCGAGTCGCTGCGCAACGACGGGCGGATCTGGGTGCCGAAGGCCAAGGGCGACGACCGGCCCGCGAACGAGATCCCCGAGGACGAGCGCGACTACTACCTGGAGCGCATCTACCCGTCGTTCGGCAACCTCGTGCCCCGTGACATCGCCTCCCGCGCCGCCAAGAACGTGTGCGACGAAGGGCGGGGCGTCGGACCCGGCGGGCAGGGCGTCTACCTCGACTTCGCCGACGCCATCGCGCGGATGGGACGCAAGGCCGTCGAGGCCAAGTACGGCAACCTCTTCGACATGTACCAGCGGATCACCGACGAGGATCCGTACCAGGTGCCCATGCGGATCTACCCCGCCGTGCACTACACGATGGGCGGCCTGTGGGTCGACTACGACCTCCAGACCACCGTCCCGGGCCTGTTCGCGATCGGCGAGGCGAACTTCTCCGACCACGGGGCCAACCGGCTCGGCGCGAGCGCGCTGATGCAGGGCCTGGCCGACGGCTACTTCGTCCTGCCCGCCACCATCAACGACTACCTGGCGAGGAACCCGCACACCGACGAGGTGAACGCCGAGCACCCGGCGGCCGTCGAGGTCGTGCGCGAGACCGAGGAGCGACTCGCCCGGCTCCTCGCCGTCGACGGGGACCGCACCCCGGACTCCTTCCATCGTGAACTCGGCGAGCTGATGTGGGAGTTCTGCGGCATGGCCCGCACCGAGAGCGGCCTGCGCAAGGCCCTGGAGCGCATCCCGCAGATCCGCGAGGAGTTCTGGCGCCGCATCAAGGTGCCCGGCACCGGCGAGGAGTTCAACCAGTCCCTGGAGAAGGCGAACCGCATCGTCGACTACCTGGAGCTGGCCGAGCTGATGTGCCTGGACGCGCTGCACCGCGCCGAGTCCTGCGGCGGGCACTTCCGCGAGGAGTCGCAGACGCCGGACGGCGAGGCCGCGCGCGTCGACGAGGAGTTCTCGTACGCGGCCGCCTGGGAGTTCACCGACACCGGCGCCTCGCCCGTCCTGCACAAGGAAGACCTCGTCTTCGAGTACGTCCACCCCACTCAGCGGAGCTACGCATGAAGCTCACCCTGCGCGTCTGGCGCCAGAAGAACACCGACGCCGAAGGCGCCATGTCCACGTACGAGGTGGACGGGATCAGCCAGGACATGTCGTTCCTGGAGATGCTCGACACCCTCAACGAGGACCTCATCGTCAAGGGCGAGGACCCCGTCGCCTTCGACCACGACTGCCGCGAGGGCATCTGCGGGGCCTGCTCGCTCGTCATCAACGGCGACGCGCACGGCCCGGAGCGCACCACCACCTGCCAGCTGCACATGCGGTCCTTCAAGGACGGCGACACGATCGACATCGAGCCGTGGCGCGCCTCGGCCTTCCCGGTCATCAAGGACCTGGTCGTCGACCGCGGCGCCCTCGACCGGATCATCCAGGCCGGCGGCTACATCACGGCGCCCACCGGTGCCGCGCCCGAGGCGCACTCCACGCCCGTGCCCAAGCCGGACGCCGACTTCGCCTTCGAGCACGCCGAGTGCATCGGCTGCGGCGCGTGCGTCGCCGCGTGCCCCAACGGCGCCGCCATGCTGTTCACCTCGGCGAAGATCAACCACCTGAACGTGCTGCCGCAGGGCGCCCCGGAGCGCGAGACGCGGGTCCTCGACATGGTGGCCCAGATGGACGACGAGGGCTTCGGCGGCTGCACTCTCACCGGAGAGTGCGCGACGGCCTGCCCCAAGGGCATCCCGCTGTTCTCCATCACCAGCATGAACAAGGAGTGGCTGCGCGCCAACCGCAAGGTCAGCCGCTGACCGGCGCTGACCCACGCTGAGACGTCCCGCGAAGAGCGCGGGGTGGGCGGGACCGGGAGTGGTGCTCAACCCCCGGTCCCGTCATCGCGTTGTCAGTGGCGCTCTGTACGCTGCGCGCATGATCTTCAACCGCAGGGGGAGGGAGCGGTTCCTCGACGCCGTCACCGGCTTCGAGACCGCCGTGGAACAGCAGGACAGCGCGGGGGCCGAGCGCGGCTTCCAGGCGCTGCACCAGCACTATCAGGACGCGGGGGAGCGGGAGTTGGCGGCGGGGGCGGCGCGTCTGGCGCGGCTGCTGCCCACCGTGCCGCCGGGGCCGCGCGGCACGGTCGCGGTCGTCATCGGGGCCTGCGTCGAGCGCGGCGCGGATCCGCTCGTGTGCGCGCCGGCGATCCTCGACGGGCTCGCCGACGCGGTGCGGGCCGCGGGCGAGTTCTGCGAGCGCTGGGCCGCGACCGGGGGCGATGAACTGCCCGACCCCGAGGAGTCGGGGCCCGACGAGGCCGCGTTCGAGCGGGCCGGCTTCGAGCAGACGATGGCCTGGTGGACGCTGCCGCAGTGGGAGATGGCCTCCGTCGCGATGCTCAACCACGCTGGCGTGCGCACCGGCCTGGACGCCGGTCGGCGCGCCGAACTGCTCACCTCCATACGGGCCGTGGAGGAGGCGTCGGGCCACGACTTCAAGTGCCTGACATACGCCCTGCTGGTCCTGGACGACGAGCCGCTGATCGTCATCGACCGGCCGACCGGCACCGGATACGCCCTGCGGATGACCGGCCTCGGCGACACCTTCCAGCTCCACACGCTGCTCGCCGACCGGCTGACGGGCGGCGGCCACCTGCCCGGGTACGCGCCCGCGCCGCAGGAGGTCGCCGTGTGCCGGGACGCGCCGGGCCAGGTCCCCACCAAGGGCAGCTTCAATTTGGTGGCGCCGGACGGCGGTTGGATATGGAATGAGGGCACACCCAGCGACATCCCCGTCGTCGACGGCTCCCGCCTGCTCGTCCTCGACCCGCCGCCGTACGAGCGCGGCTGGCCGGCCGGACGGTTCTTCCCCGGCATGACGGGCGACCTGGTCCTGGAGCGGGTGCTCACAGCGGAGGAGACGGCACGGTGGTCCGCCCACGTCCGACCGGCACGGCAGCCCGGGAACTAGCGCGCTATGAGGGTGAGTTGGAGACCCACCTCACGGTCGGCGCCGAGGCGGGGGAGACGCTCTCCTCCTGGGCGGCGGCCCGCGGGCTCGGCTTCACCCACATCGTGCTCGCCCGGGGCCGCCACCCGTCCCAGCCGATGGTGACGCTGCGCGGGCGCGGGCGGGCCGACGCGTGGATCGCGGGCCGTGTCGCGCGCACCGCCGAGGACCTCGCCAGGGACGGATTCCCCGTCGTACGGGCGAAGACCGAGGCCGCGCCGTGGGCCAGGGGTGTTCCGACGACCGACGCCGAGGCCCGACAGGCGCCATCGCACCTGCACTTCGAGCACCACGTGAAGGTCCTCCTGGACCGGGAGTGCGCCCCGCGCGCGCTCGCCGCCCGCGTCGAGGAGCACACCGCGCACGTGTCGTGGAACGCCCGCCGGGTCCGCCCCGACGGCCGCCACGAGCGCTTCGTGACCCAGCGCTGCCACGCCGTCGGCCGCGCCACCGCAGGGCGCCGTCTCGACGCGCTCGTCGCGGCTCTGACCGCCGCACCGGGCGTCCGGATCCTGGAGACCGAGCGCGAGTACGTCCTGCACGACACCCGGCTCGGCCTCGACGCGGGCTGGATCACGAGCCCGACCACGCAGGGAGCACCGTCATGACACCGTCCGCACCGCCACCCGACGAGCGGGACTGGCGCCGTGCCCTGTCCCCGGGCGGCTCGATCCCGCACACCGCGCCGGCCCGAGGCGACGAGCGGCCGGGCCTCGGCCTGCCGCGCACCCTCGTGCCCGCGCCGCGGGGACTCGACCAGCCGGCCGTCTTCGACCCGGCGCTGCTCCAGTTCCCGTACGCGTACCGGGCGGGCGACCCCCGGTTCGCGGACGAGAGCGAGGCGCGGGCCTGGTTCCTCGCCCGCCGGACCGCACTCGACCTGGTGCTCGCCGCCGCGGCCGGCACCCCGCTCGGCGCGCGGCTCGTGCTGCGCGGCAGTGTGCTGATGTCGACCTGGTTCGGTGCCGAGGCGCGTGAGCCGGGCGACCTCGACTATGTGGCGCCCGACGACTGGGAGTTCGAGGGCGCCGAGGCGCGGGAGCTGTTCGCACAGCTCGCGACAGCCGCGCAGCGGACCGCGGCGGCCCGGCCCGGCGCAGGCGTCCGGATCGACGCCGAGGGCGCGGTCACCGAGGACATCTGGACCTACGACCGGGTACCGGGACGGCGCCTTCTGCTGCCCTGGACCGCGCCCGGCACGGCCGGCGGCACCGTACAGATCGACGTCGTCTTCCACGAGCTCCTCGCGACCCCGGCCGTCCGCACCCCGCTGCGCCCGCTCGGCGCCGGTCCTGGCACCGTCGTCGACGCGGTCACCCCCGAACTGTCGCTGGCCTGGAAGGTCATGTGGCTGATCAGCGACATCCACCCGCAGGGCAAGGACCTCTACGACGCGGTCCTCCTCGCTGAGCGCGGCACACCCTCCCTCGACGTCCTGCGGGCCGCGTTCGTGCTCGCGGGCGACGAGATGCTGCGGCCGGGCGGGCGCTGGTGGCTCTCGGAGATCGCCGAGTGCGCCGACATCGGATGGGAGCACTTCCGGGCCGAGTACCCGCAGGTGACGGGCGAGGCGGGTGAGTACGTCGACCGGCTGCGGACCGTGCTCGGACCGCTGGCCGACCAGGCCGAGGCCGCGCGTGAAGGCCGGTCCGACCCGTACGACCGGTGGGCGCGGTGGCTGGCGCCGCTCGTCGAGCACGTGCGCGAGACCGCTCCGGACGCGCCCGCGACGGCGGTCGCCCGCCGCTTGTCGGCCTCCGGCCGCTGGGGGTTCGTGGCGTCGGTCGTCGTCGTCCGCGAGGTCCTGGGACGCCGGACGACCACACTGGACGACGCGTGTGCCACTGTGCTGCGGGACGAGGAGAGGTGGGCGTACCTGCGCGGCCGCCCCGATCTGCGCTCCCTGTTCCTCGACGAACTGCGCTGACGACCCCTGACGCCCCGTCATATGGGCGGGGTACCGTCTGCCCATGTATCCGGGAGCGTACGACCCCGCCAGGCCGGCCGTCGTCACAGCCGACGGCAACACCACTCTCACGTACGGGCAGTTGGAGGAGAACTCGCTGCGGCTCGCCGACCATCTGCGGTCGGCGGGGCTGCGCCGAGGGGACCACGTCGCCCTGCTCGCCGACAACGATCCGCGGGTCCTTGAGGTCTCCTGGGCCGCCATGCGCTCGGGCCTCTACCTCACCGCCGTCAACCACCACCTGACGGCCGAGGAAGCCGCGTACATCGTGCGGGACTGCGGGGCCGGCACGCTCATCGTGTCGGGGGCCCTCGGCGAACTCGGCGCGCGCGTCGGCGCGTTGGTACCCGAGGTCACGCACCGGCTCGGGCTCGACGACGGGTCGTACGACGCGGCGCTGCGCGAGGCCTCGCCCGAGCCGCCGGACGCCCAGCCGCGCGGCGCCGACATGCTCTACTCGTCCGGCACGACGGGCCGGCCCAAGGGCATCGAACCCGCGCTGCCCGACGGCGACATCCGCACGGACCCGACCACGTACCAACTGCTCTTCCAGCCCATGTACGGCTTCGGCGAGGACACCGTCTATCTGTGTCCCGCGCCGCTCTACCACGCGGCTCCGCTGCGCTTCTGCCACACGATCACGGCGACCGGCGGCACGGTCGTCCTGATGAAGTCCTTCGACGCGCAAGAGGCGTTGGAGGCGATCGAGCGGCACAAGGTCACGCACAGCCAGTGGGTGCCGACCATGTTCGTGCGGATGCTCAAGCTGCCGCAGGAGGTGCGCGAGCGGTACGACACGTCGTCGATGAAGGTCGCCATCCACGCGGCGGCGCCGTGCCCGGTCGAGGTGAAGCGGCGGATGATGGAGTGGTGGGGGCCGGTCCTGTACGAGTACTACGCAGCGACGGAGGGGAACGGGATCACGTTCATCGGCCCCGAGGAGTGGCTGCGCAAACCGGGGTCCGTGGGCCGCGCCGGGCTCCTCGGCGAGCTGCGCGTCTGCGACGAGGCGGGCAAGGTGCTGCCGCCCGGGGAGACCGGCGTCATCTACTTCGAGCGCGAGGAACTGCCCTTCCGCTATCACCGCGACGACGGCCGCACCCGCGAGGCCCAGCACCCCGACCACCCGACCTGGACGACGACCGGCGACATCGGCCACGCCGACGAGGACGGCTATCTCTACCTCACCGACCGCAAGGCATTCATGATCATCTCGGGTGGGGTCAACATCTACCCGCAGGAGATCGAGGACTGCCTCGTGCTACACCCCGCCGTCGCCGACGTCGCGGTCATCGGCGTGCCCGACCCGGAGATGGGCGAGTCCGTCCGGGCCGTGGTGCAGGCCGCCGAGGGAGCGGAAGCCGGACCGGAGTTGGCGCGTGAGCTGATCGCGTACGTACGGGAGCGGATCGCGCACTACAAGGTGCCGCGCGACGTCGTGTTCGTGTCCGCGCTGCCGCGCACCCCGACCGGAAAGCTCGCCAAGGGCAGGCTTCGGTCAGCGGCCCAGTAGCCGGGCCAGATAGGGCGCGGTACGGCTCTCCGGGTCCGCCGCCACCAGCCGCGGCGGGCCCGCGACGACGACCCGGCCGCCCGCGTCCCCGCCGCCGGGACCCAGGTCGACGACCCAGTCGGCGCCCGCCACCACCGCCATGTCGAGCTCGACCACCACCACGGAGTGGCCCGCGTCGACCAGGCCGTGGAGCTGGCGAAGGAGCACCTCCACATCGGCGGGGTGCAGGCCGGTGGTCGGCTCGTCGAGGAGGTACAGCGTGTGCCCGCGCCGCACCCTCTGCAACTCGCCCGCCAGCTTGATGCGTTGGGCCTCACCGCCGGACAGCTCGGTGGCGGGCTGGCCCAGTCGCAGGTACCCGAGGCCCACGTCGAGCAGGGTGTGGAGGCTGCGCAGCACCGGCCGGGCCGCGTCGTCGCCCGCCGCGTCCGCCGCTGTGAAGAACTCCGCGGCCGCCTCCACCGTCAGATCGAGCACCTCCGCGATGTTCCGCCCCCGGTAGGCGACGTGGAGCGTCTCGGGGTTGTAGCGCGCACCCCCGCAGTCCGGGCACGGCGCGTACGTGCTCGGCAGGAAGAGCAGCTCGACGCTGACGAACCCCTCGCCCTGGCAGGTCTCGCACCGTCCGCCCGCGACGTTGAAGGAGAACCGCCCGACCCCGTACCCCCGCTCCTTCGCCTCGGCGGTGCCCGCGAAGAGTTTCCGTACGACATCGAACAGGCCCGTGTACGTGGCCAGGTTCGAGCGCGGCGTGCGGCCGATCGGCTTCTGGTCGACGACCACGAGCCGCCCGACCCCGTCGAGTTCCTCGGTGATCTCGCCGATCAGCGTCGACTTGCCGGACCCGGAGACGCCCGTGACGGCGGTGAACGCGCCGAGCGGGAACTCGGCCGTGACCTCGTGCAGGTTGTGCCGGGTCACCGGGCCGACCTTCAACCAGCCCTTGGGTTCGCGGACTTGGCGCATGTCGGCGGGGGAGCCGTCGAAGAGGAAGCGGGCGGTCGCCGAGTCCGGCACGTCCCGCAGCCCCGCCACCGGACCGCTGTGCAGGACACGGCCGCCGTGCTCCCCGGCCAGCGGCCCGACGTCGACCAGCCAGTCCGCGTGCCGCATCACGTCCAGGTGGTGCTCGACCACGAACACCGAGTTGCCCGCGGCCTTGAGACGGTCGAGGACGGTCAGGAGAGACTCGGTGTCGGCCGGGTGCAGCCCGGCCGACGGCTCGTCGAGGACGTACACCACACCGAAGAGCCCCGACCTCAACTGGGTGGCCAGACGCAGGCGTTGGAGCTCGCCCGCGGAGAGCGTCGGTGTCGGCCGGTCCAGGGCGAGATAGCCGAGGCCGAGCTCGGTGACCGTGGCGATCCGGGCCCGCAGGTCGTCGGTGAGGACCCGTGCGGTCTCCGAGGCGTCGCCCGGAACGGTGAGGATCCCGGCCAGCTCGGACAGCGGCAGTCGCGCCAGCTCGGCGATGGTGCGCCCGGCGAACGTCACGGAGAGGGACTCCGCCCGCAGCCGTGCGCCGCCGCACACCGGACACGGCGTGCTGTGCAGGAACTTCTCCGCCTTCGCCCGCAGGGAACGGCTCTTGGAGTCCGCGAACGTCTTGAGCACATACCGGTTCGCGCTCATGTACGTGCCCTGGTAGGGGCGTTGGATGCGGTCGGCGTCCCGGACCGGGTGCACCGTCACCACCGGCTGCTCGTCCGTGAAGAGAATCCAGTCCCGGTCCGCCTGCTTCAACTCCCGCCAGGGGCGGTCCACTTCGTAGCCGAGCGTGTCGAGGATGTCGCGCAGGTTCTTGCCCTGCCAGGCACCCGGCCACGCCGCGATGGCGCCCTCACGGATCGACAGCCCGGGGTCGGGGACCAGGAGCTCCTCCGTGGTCCGGTGCACCAGGCCGAGGCCGTGGCACTCCGGACACGCCCCGGCCGCCGTGTTCGGCGAGAACGCGTCGGAGTCGAGGCGCTCCGCGCCCTCCGGATAGCGGCCCGCTCGCGAGAACAGCATGCGCAGCGAGTTCGACAGCGTGGTCACCGTACCGACCGAGGACCGGGACGTCGGCGCCGAACGGCTCTGCTGCAAGGACACCGCCGGCGGGAGCCCGGTGATCTCGCCGACCTTCGGGGCGCCCACCTGGTGGATCAGCCGGCGCGCGTACGGGGCGACCGACTCGAAGTAGCGGCGCTGCGCCTCCGCGTAGATCGTCCCGAACGCGAGCGACGACTTCCCCGACCCGGACACGCCCGTGAAGACCGCCAGCACATCGCGCGGGATGTCGACGTCGACGCCCTGGAGGTTGTGCTCGCGGGCGCCGCGCACCCGGACGAGACCGTCGTGGCGGGGATCGGACGAGTCGGGGTGGGGCATGGGGCGCGGCTCCGCTGGTCGTGCTGGTGTCGGGGTCCTGGCAAACCCCACGATTCTAGGACCCCGTCAGTCGCGCGACCCGGGCGAGCCTGCGGTACGACTCCAGGAGGCCCTCGCGGTCGTACGTACTGGTCGTGACCAGCACCTCCTGCGCCCCGCTCTCCTTGATCAGGGTGTCCAGCTCGTCCGCGACCTGGGACTCCGTGCCCACGATGTGGCCGCGCAGCCCCGCCTCGTACAGCTCGCGTTCCTTCGTGGTCATCTCGCGCGCGGCGACGCGTTCGGCGGGCGGCAGCGGCGGGAACGTGCCGTGCGTACGCGAGTACGCCATCGACCACGCCTCGGGGATCAGAAGGCGGCGCGCCTCGTGCTCGCTGCCCGCGACGGCGACCGTCCCGGAGATGACGACGTACGGCTCCTCCGCCCAGGCGGACGGGCGGAACTCGGCGCGGTAGCGCTCGATGCCGCGCAGCATCTTCTCCCGGCCCCGGAAGTCACCGATGACCATCGGCAGACCCGCGCGGGCGGCGATGACGGCACCCTCACCCATCGCGAGCACGAACGGCGGCACGCGCAGCCCCTCCGAGGGCCGGGCGTGCACGCGCGTCGACGACGTGCCGGTGAAGAACGCGAGCAGCTCGTCGAGCTGGCCCGCGAAGTCCTCCGCCTCGTCCTTGCCGCGCCCCAGCGCCCTGCGCACCCCGTCGGTGAACCCCACCGAGCGCCCCAGGCCCATGTCGATCCGGCCCGGGAAGAGCGACTCCAGGACGCCGAACTGCTCGGCCACGACGAGCGGTTGGTGGTTGGGCAGCATCACGCCGCCGGTGCCGACGCGCAGCGTACGGGTCGCCGCGGCGACCGCCGCCGCGAGCACCGTCGGCGCGGAACCGGCGACCCCCGGCACCCCGTGGTGCTCCGAGACCCACAGCCGCTCGTACCCGAGGTGCTCCAGGTCGCGGGCGAGGGCGACGGTGTCGCGCAGCGCCTCGGCGTCGCTGTGGCCCTCGCGGGTGCGGGAGCGGTCGAGTACGGAGAAGCGGGTCGTTTCGATCACGGAGGTCACGCCTTGTACAACGTCGGGGCCGTGGGAGGATTCCCGCGGAGCGGCAGGCCGCGGTTCCTTAGGCTGGTCCCATGGTTCACGACAGACGCCCCCTCGCCGTGTTCGACCTCGACGGCACGCTCGCGGACACCGCGCACCGCCAGACGTATCTGGAGCGCAGGCCCCGCGACTGGGACGGGTTCTTCGCGGCGGCGCCGCAGGACCCGCCGCTCGCCGAGGGCATCGCGCTCGCGCTGAGCAGCGCCGAGGAGTGCGAGATCGTCTACCTCACCGGGCGGCCCGAGCGCTGCCGGGCCGACACCGTGGCGTGGCTGGCCGCGCAGGGGCTCCCGGACGGGCCGCTGCACATGCGCCGCAACGACGACCGCAGGCCCGCGCGCCGCACCAAGCTGGACGTCCTCAAGCGCCTTGCCCGCGGCCGCGACGTGCGGGTCCTCGTCGACGACGACGAGCTGGTGTGCGACGAGGCGGAGCGCGCCGGGTTCACCGTCGTACGGGCCCGCTGGGCGAGCACGTCGACGGCGCTCAAGGACGCGCAGGAGCGCGCGGGACGGACCTGAGCCGAGGCCGCTCCTCAGCCCTCGTCCTCCAGGCGGAAGCCGACCTTCAGGCCCACCTGGTAGTGCTCGACCTGCCCGTCGACGATCTGCCCGCGGACCTGCGTGACCTCGAACCAGTCGAGCTGGCGCAAGGTCTGCGAGGCGCGCGCGATGCCGTTGCGGATCGCCTGGTCGACGCCCTCGTGCGAAGTGCCGACGATCTCGGTGACGCGATACGTGTGATTCGACATGCCTCCACGGTGCCCCAGGGCGGCGCGGAGCGCGAGGGGACAGCGGGCGGGAGGCGCGGCGCCCGCCATCCGTGTGACGCGCCCGGCCGCCGCGTGTAGCCGGCACGGACCGCCGGTCAGGGATGGCCTCGGCCGACAACCGTCCGGCGCGCGGCCCGGCCGTGCGCCCGCCCGTGGAAAGAGGTTCGTCTTGACGACCCGCCGACTCACCCGTGCCGCCGTCGCGACCGCCCTGACCCTCCTGGCCTTCGGCACCCCCGCCGTCGCCCAGGCCGCCGTGACCGCGGCGCCCGAGCCCTGCCACCGCTACCAGGCGACGGTCAACCGCCACCAGAACACCATCGACGAGCTGGACGCCCGGCTCGCCCCGGTGGAAGCGAGGATCGAAGCGGTCGAGCACGACTACCAGGTCGCCGAGGCCGAGTTGGAGTACGCCCACACGCGGTACAGCGAAGCCCGCGACTGGGTGCGGGAGTTGGAGTCCGAGGAGGGCTTCGACCCGGCCGACCCCGACTACCTGAAGGCCGTCGCGGACCGTGACCACGCGGCGAAGCGGCTCGAAGAGGCCAACGCGGCCGACCGCGCGGCGTACGAGGCGATGACGTCGGTCGAGCGTGACCCGCAGCTCCTCGCCGACCGGGCCCGCGCCCAGAAGCTGCTGCGCACCGCCGAGAAGCGGCTCGCGACCTGCCTGGCCAAGGCCGCCGCCTGACCGAGCCGCCCCGGACACGGGACGGTCGGACTCCGGTTGAAGTGCCGCGAATTCCGGATAGCCCTTGACCGTCCCGTTGGTCCATACCAAAATCCCAGCACACCCGTACGAGCCATGCGCTCGCCCCCACGTCGGGCCGCCCCTCCCTGTCCGCAGGCAGAAAGTGACCCCCGTGAGATCGCGCCGTGCCGTGCTGCCCCTTGTCTCCCTCGCCGTCGTGACCGGCACCCTGCTCACGGCCTGCGGGGCGCTGCCAGGCTCCGAACCGGCACGGCGGACCGTCACCGTGTGGCTGATGAGCAACAGCGCGTCCGACGCCTTCCTCGGCCGGTTCACCAAGGAGTTCGAGGCTCAGCACGCCGACGTCGACCTGGACATCCGCATCCAGGAGTGGACCGGGATCGGCGAGAAGGTCACCAAGGCGCTCGCGGGCGACGGCGGCAAGGACGGCGCCCCCGACGTCATAGAGGTCGGCAACACCCAGGTCCCGCAGTACATGGAGGACGCCCGGCTCGTCGACCTGTCCCTGGAGGCCGCGCGCGACCTCGGGATGGAGCACTGGCTGCCCGGCCTCGCCGAGCCCGGCATGGACGGCTCCCGGCAGTTCGGCATCCCCTGGTACGCGGCGAACCGCGTCGTCATCTACAACAAGGACCTCTTCGAGCGGGCCGGCATCAAGAAGCCGCCCACGACCCGTGAGGAGTGGCTCGAACTGACGCGCCGTCTGGACACCGGTACGGAGCAGGGCATCTACCTCGCGGGCCAGGACTGGTACACGCTCTCCGGCTTCATCTGGGACGAGGGCGGCGAGCTGGCCCACGAATCGTCCGGCACCTTCACCGGCGCCCTCGACACGCCCGCCGCACTGCGCGGCATGGAGTTCTACGCGCGCTTGCAGGCGCTCGGCGACGGCCCGAAGGACGCCGATGAGGAACACCCGTCCCAGGCCGACCAGTTCGCGAAGGGCCGCATCGGGCAGATCATCTCGGTGCCCGGCGCGGCTCAGCGCATCATCGAGAAGAACCCGGACCTGAAGGGCAAGCTGGGGTTCTTCCCGATCCCCGGCAAGACGGCCGCGCGCCCGGGTTCCGTCTTCACCGGCGGCTCGGACCTGGTCATCCCGGCGAACACCGACGACGAGGCCGGAGCGGTCGCCGTCGTCAAGGCGCTGGCCGGCAAGAAGTGGAACACGGACCTGGCCAGGACCATGAACTACGTGCCGAACAAGACGACCCTCGCCGACGCCGTGGCCGGGGAACCCGGCGTCGCCGCCATGGCCGTGGGCGCCGCGTACGGCAAGGCGACCCCCGCGTCGCCCCTGTGGCCCACGGTGGAGGCCGCCGACAACCCGATCAAGGCGTACATGAGCCGGGTCCTGCTGGGAGCCGACCCCGCCACGGAGGCGAAGAAGGCGTCCCGGATCGTCACCGAGCGGCTGGACGAGAGCGGCGAGTGACCCGCCGCTCCCGCCCGGCGCGTCACGTCGCGGTGGAGAGCGAAAGGGCGAACCTCCCGGCCTCGTCCGTCCACCAGTGGGCCAGGTCGAGCCCGGCCAGGGCGAGTTCGTCGCGCACGCCGCCCCGGCGGAACTTCGCCGACACCTCCGTACGCAGCTCCTCGCCCGCGGCGAAGTCGACCGCCAGGTCGAGAGCCGGGATCTTCACGGTCTGCGCGACGGTCGAGCGCAGCCGCATCTCGATCCACTCCCGCGTCGCGTCCCACCGCGCCACGTGCTCGAACGCGGCGAGGTCGAAGTCGGCGCCGAGCTCGCGGTTGACCACGGACAGCACGTTCTTGTCGAACGCCGCCGTGACGCCCGCCGCGTCGTCGTAGGCCGCGACCAGGGTCGCCTCGTCCTTCACCAGGTCCGTGCCGAGCAGGAAGAAGTCGCCGGGCGAGAGCAGACCCCGTACGGACGTCAGGAACGCGGCGCGCTCGGCGGGCAGCAGGTTGCCGATCGTGCCGCCGAGGAACGCCACCAGGCGCGGTCCCGGCGTCGCGGGCAGCGCGAGGGCGGCCGTGAAGTCGGCGACGAGGGCGTGGATGTCGAGATCCGGATGCTCGGCGAGCAGGGTCCGCGCCGCACCGCGCAGCGCGCTCTCGCTCACGTCCACGGGTACGTACGTCGTCAACCCGCCGAAGGCGTCCAGGAGATGGCGGGTCTTGTCGGACGAGCCCGAGCCCAGCTCGACCAGGGTCCTCGCGCCGGTCGCGGCCGCGATCTCCGCGGCCCGCGCGAGAAGGATCTCGCGCTCGGCCCGGGTGGGGTAGTACTCGGGCAGGGTGGTGATCTCGTCGAACAGTTCGCTGCCGCGCGCGTCGTAGAACCACTTCGGCGGCAGCGTCTTGGGCGTACGGGTCAGGCCGTGCAGGACGTCGGCGCGCAGCGCGGCGTCCGTCGCGTCCTCGGGCAACGTGCGGGTCAGTGCGAAGGGGCTCACGCGGACGGCTCCTTGAGCGGGGTCAGCAGGACGTCGGTACGGCTCGCCGCGAGCAGCGTGCGGTCGGGCACCTCGGCCCAGTGCGGATCGTCGTCGTACGGTTCGGAGGCGACGACGGTGCGGCGGCCGGGCTCGGCGAGATACCACAAGGTGTCGCCCCACGCGGTCGCGGCGATCGTCTCGCCGTTGGTCAGCAGGAAGTTGAGGCGCGCGCCCGGCGCCGCCTCGGCGACCTCCAGGACGGTGTCGGCCAGCGCCTGCCCCTCCTCGTCGCCCGCGCGCAGCCGGTGCAGCACCAGCGCCCACAGAAACGCGGCGTCGCAGCGGGCCTCCAGCGAGAGCAGGTCGGTGGCCGGGAGCGTGCTCGTCAGGGACGCCAGGGAGCGCGGCCAGCCGGGCACCGCGCCGTTGTGGCTGAACAGCCAGGGTCCGGACGCGTACGGGGCCGCTGCCGCCTCCCCGTCGGCCCCGGCGAGCGTCGCGTCGCGTACGGCGGCCAGGACCGCGCCCGAGCTGACCACCCGGGCGAGATCCCGGTAGGCCTGGTCGCCCCAGATGGGGGTCGAGCGCCGGTAGCGGGCCGGCACCGGATCGCCGTCCGCGTACCAACCCACCCCGAAACCATCGGCGTTGACCGTGCCGTGCCGCTGCCTGCGCGGCTCCCACGACTGCCGGAACAGGCTGTGCGGCGGCGCGTCGACGACCTCGCCGAGCGGGATCTCGGGCCCCAGGTAGGCCAGATGACGGCACATCAGGAGGCCTCCTGGGGATGGGCGTCGCGCGCGGTGCGGAACCCGGAGAAGATCTGCCGCCGGATCGGATAGTCCCAGTTGCGGAACGTGCCCCGGCACGCCACCTGGTCCACCGCGAACGAACCGCCCCGCAGCACCTTGTGGTCGGGGCCGAAGAACACCTCCGAGTACTCGCGGTACGGATAGGCGACGAAGCCCGGGTAGGGCAGGAAGTCGCTCGCCGTCCACTCCCACACGTCGCCGATCAACTGCCGCACGCCGAGGGGGGATTCGCCGAGCGGATAGCTGCCCGCCGGTGCCGGGCGCAGATGGCGCTGGCCAAGGTTGGCCCGGTTGGGGGTGGGGTCGGTGTCGCCCCACGGGTAGCGCATGGAGCGGCCCGTCGCCGGGTCGAAGCGGGCCGCCTTCTCCCACTCCTCCTCCGTCGGCAGCCTGCGCCCCGCCCAGCGGGCGTAGGCGTCGGCCTCGTACCAGCTCACGTGCAGGACGGGCTCGTCGGGCGGCACGACCTCGGTCACGCCGAACCTGCGGCGCAGCCACTGGCCCGCCTCGCGCCGCCAGAACAGCGGCGCCTGAAGGTCGTGGTCGCGGACCATCGCCCAGCCCTCGGGCGCCCACCAGCGCTCCTCGCGGTAGCCGCCGTCGGCGATGAACTCCAGGTACGCGGCGTTCGTCACCGGCGTCGTGTCGATGTGGAACGGCGGGACGAGGCGCGCGTGCGCGGGCCGTTCGTTGTCGAGCGCCCACGGCTCGGCGGTCGTCCCCATCGTGAACGGGCCGCCGGGGACGAGGACTTCGGCCGGACCGCGGAACGGCGCGTCGAGCGGTGCGGGGTCGGGAGCGGTGAGCGCCGCCCCGCCCTTCCTGAGCTGATGGGTGATCAGCATCGTCTCGTCGTGCTGCTGTTCGTGCTGGGCGATCATGCCGAACGCGAACCCCGAACGGGTCAGCCGGTCGGCCCCGTCCGCCTCGAACGACGCCCCGTCCAGGATGTCGAGGGCCCGGCCGCGCACCTCCGCCGCGTAACCGCGCGCCTCCTGCGGGGCGAGCAGCGGCAGCGACGGACGCTCGGAGCGCGGGTGCTCGAAGGCGTCGTACAGCGGGTCGATCTCGGGCCGCATCGCCTCCCGGCCCGCGACCGCCCGCAGCAGCCACTGCTCCTCCTGGTTGCCGATGTGCGCCAGGTCCCACACCAGCGGCGACATCAACGGCGAGTGCTGCGCGGTGAGTTCGGGCTCCTCCACGCAACTCGTGAGCAGGGTCGTGCGGCGCCGCGCGGCCTCCAGGGCGTCCGCCGCGCGCCGCCGCAGCGCCTCCGGCTCCACGGTGACGTGCTCCGTCTGGTTCTCCTCGGTGGTCATGAGCGGACGGTCCTCCCTTGAGAGGTCGGGTGCGGCAGGTCGAGCACGTCGTCGGCGGGACAGCGGCCCCGTACGACATAGCGGTGCGTGAAGTCCGCGACCGCCCGCCGTACGTCCTCGTCCACGCCGAGCCGGGGCAGCGCGTCGAGCGCCGCCGTGAAACAGGCCGTGGCCGCCTCCCGCAGCTCCGGGTCGGCGAGCCCGAGACGGGCCGCGTCCCGCCACAGCGGGTTGTGCGGCGCGGGCAGCGGCCCCGCCCGCTCGGCGAGCGGCTTGACGACGCGGTACGCGGTCTCGGCCGCCTCCGGATCGTCGAACAGCGCGGTGGTCACGGCGAGCGGCACCAGCCACCCGTCGTCGCCCGGCTGTGCGTCGATCATGCGGAGTTCGAGATGGCCGCGCGGCCGCACCGGCGGGAACAGTGTCGTGAGGTGGTAGTCGAGATCGGACCGGGTCGGCGGGCGCGGCCCGGCGCCGCGGATCCACTCCCGGAAGGACAGCCCTTCGGGCACCTGCCACGGCCCCTCGTCGCTGCGCACGCACATCACCGGCGCGTCGAGCACGTGCCGGGCCCAGGCGGAACGGGGCTCCGCGCCGAGCGGCGGCGCGCCCGACCGCCCCGAGTCGATCCGCTCCCACAGCAGCTGCCGCGTGGAGCGCCAGCCCGTCGAACGGCCCGACAGCATCGGGGAGTTGGCGAACGCGGCGACCAGGACCGCGCCGAGCAGATGGGCGAGCAGCCAGCGCCGCCCGTGCCCGAGCGGTCCCGGCTCCTCGTAGCCCGCGTCCAGGCAGACCTGGACCGAGGCGGAGGAGCACATCATGGAGCGGCCGGCCGGTCCTGCCCGGTCGAGGGACGCTTCGAGAGCGTCGTAGCGGGGTTGTCTGAGTACACGCCTCGGCGGGCGCCACGGGTCGGTGCCGTGGCCCGAGACGACGAGACCGTGCTCGCGGAGCGCGGTACGGACGGCGGTCAGATCGGCCCGCATGGCCGAGACGCATTCCGTCAGCGTGGCGGCCGGGAGCGAGCTCAGCTCCAGCTGTCCGCCGGGTTCCACGGTGAGCGCCGAGCGCAGGGGCAGGGCGCGGAGTGCGACGTAGGCCGCGTCGAGCCGCTCGGGAGCTAACGGGAGCCGGGGGCGGTGCGGCTCGTGGACGATCCACTCCAGTTCGACCCCGACGGTGCGGGGCGGTCCGGTCTTGAAGCAGATGCCCCGGACAAGGGCCTCCACTTCCGGCTCGGTGACCAGGTCACCGAGGTTCGTACAGTCTCCCTCGCGCATGCGGAGACCTCCTGATCCTTGTGCCTTCCATGGTCCCCGGTGGGGGCCACGGCGTCGATTCGGCCGGGGACCGGTGCGGTTCCCGGCCCCGTTCGGGCAATGCCGCGTACCACCCAAGACGGTCACGGCCGATCGCACAAGAGGGCGAAAATTCAGTTGCCCGAGCGGTCACCCGGTGCACACGATGGGTTCATGAGCACGACGGGGGAGCGGGCGTGAGCGCCCGGCTGCGCGAGATCGCGCAGAGCACGGAGAAGATCGTCGAAGCGGGCACGTACGAGACGGGGGACGGCCGCACGGTGTGGCTGGCCGACGCGTTGGCGCGGGCCCGGGCGGGCACGCGGATGTACGGCCCGGACGCGGTGGAGATACCGGCCGCGCCGTCCGCCGCGGCGGCATCCGTCGAGGTCACGGGGGAGAGCAGCCTCGATGCCGCGCGCCGCCTGACGGGGGAGCGGCCCGACCCGGTCGCGGTCCTGAACTTCGCCTCGGCGCGCAACCCGGGAGGCGGCTACCTGAACGGGGCGCAGGCCCAGGAGGAGGCCGTCTGCCGCTCCTCCGCCCTGTACACCTGCCTCATCGAGGTCCCGGAGTTCTACGCCCACCACCGCGCCGACCGGGACGTCTTCTACACCGACCGCGTCATCCACGCGCCGGGCGTGCCCGTGTTCCGCGACGATCGCGGCCGGCTCCTCGACACCCCGTACGAGGTCGGCTTCCTGACCTCACCCGCGCCGAACGCCGGGGTGATCGCGCAGCGCACGCCGGAGCGCGTCCCCGAGATACCGGCGGCCCTCGCGTCCCGCGCCGAGCGTGTGCTGGAAGTCGCGGCCGCGCACGGCTACCGGCGCCTCGTGCTCGGGGCCTGGGGCTGCGGCGTGTTCCGCAACGACCCGGCGCAGGTCGCCGAGGCCTTCCGGACGCTGCTCGACGGCCGGTTCACCGGCTACTTCGAGCAGGTCGTCTTCGCCGTGCTCGACCGCACGAAGGGCGCGACGACCCGCGAAGCCTTCGTGCGGGTCCTCGGGTCCGGTCAGCTCCAGCCGTAGCGCTCCCGCAGGCGCAGCACCACGGTGTTGAACCGCCCGCGGTCCAGGGCGCACGCCTCGCGCCGCATCCCGCGCTCGTGCACCCGAAGCACCCGGTCCAGGTCCACCCACGAGTCGCGGCCACTGCTGTCCCAGGGGCCCGAGCCGAGCGCCACCCACTCGCGGTCGCCGTCGTGCCGCTTGCTGGACAGCTGCACGGCGAGCAGCGTGCCCGCCGCCTCGCGGGCGACGACAAGCACCGGCCGGTCCTTGCCGCGCCCGTCGTTCTCCTCGAACGGCACCCACGTCCAGACGATCTCGCCCGGATCGGGGTCGCCGTCGTGCGCCGGCGCGTACTCCGTGCGCACCCGCCCCACCTGATGCGGGTCGGCCTCGACCGTGGCCGTGTCGCCGGTCCGGCCCGGGTGGTCGTACGCGTGGTCATCCGTAAAGGCAGTCACGCGGGTCACGTTAGAGGCTGGACGGCCCAATCCGCGCGGCGGGGCGGCCGGATGCGTCACAGGCTCGGCGCATGGCCCGACGAATACACGCAATCACCCTGTCCGTGCTGGCTGTTCTGCTCGCCTTCACCACCGCGGCCCCCGCCCGTTCCGCTCCGCCGCCCCCGCGCACGGTCTCCGCCTGGCTGCCGTACTGGGACCAGGAGGCCGCCTACCGCAACGCGCTCGCCCACGCCGCGCAGATCCGCACCATCAGCCCCTTCTGGTACGAGACGAAGTCCGCGACCCGGGTCGACGGGCACCCCGGCGCCGGCGAGCGCCGCATCATCGACGGGCTGCACGCCAAGGGAATCCAGGTCGTCCCGACCGTCATGGAACAGCTGAAGCCCGGCGCCCTCGCCGCGATCATGACCAGCCCCGCCCGCAGGGCCGAACACATCGACGCACTGCTCGCCGTCGTCCGCAGCCGCGCCTACGACGGCATCGACCTCGACTACGAGACCATCGCGCCGACCCCCGACGCCACCTACAAGGCGGTACGCGCCGGATACGCCGCGTTCGTCACCGGCCTCTGCGCCCGCCTGCACGCCATGGACAAGCAGTGCTTCGCCACCGTCACCCCCAAGACGCCTGCAACGGGCCGCGTGTGGGACTACGAGAAGCTGGGCGCCGCAGCGGACCGGCTGCGCATCATGGCCTACAACCTGCACCACGCCGAGGGCGAGCCGGGCCCCCTGTCCACCCCGCAGTGGTACGACACCATCCTGGCCACCGCCACCGCCGAAGTGCCGCCCGCGAAGCTGGAGATGGGGATCCCCGCGTACGGCTGGGACTGGACCGTCGGCAGCAAGTCCCGTGCCCAGCACGTCACATGGAAGGACGCCGAAGCGCTCCGCCGCAAGGTGAAGGCGCCCTACGCCCTCGACGAGGCCTCGCGCACCCCGCACTTCACGTATCAGGACGGCACACGGCGCCACACCGTCTGGTACCAGGATGCCCGCGGCACCGCGGCCCATCTGTCCGCCCTGCGCAAGTACGGCGTGCCGCACACCGTCCTGTGGGCGCTGAACTTCGAGGACCCGGAGCTCTGGAAGACACTCGCCGACGGCTAGGAAGCCGGCGGCCACCGCTCGAACCACCGCTGGTCCGACTCCAGTTGAGCCGCGAGCGAGATGAGCAGCGGTTCGCTGTGGGCGGGGCCGAGCAGTTGCGCGCCGACCGGCAGGCCGTCGCCGACCAGGCCGGCCGGCACGTTCACCCCCGGCCAGCCGAGCACGTTCCACGGCCAGGCGTACGGGCACGCGGCGATCATCGCCCGGTCCGTGCGCCAGCCGCTGAGCCGCGCCAGATCGCCGACACGCGGCGGGGGAGCGGCCGTCGTCGGCGCGAGCACCACGTCGTACCGGTCGAAGAGCGCCCCGACCCTGCGGTGCAGCACCGCCTCCGCGCGCCTGGCGGCCCGCAGCGGAGCCCCGCCGAGAAGCCGTCCCATCCGGGCGGCCTCCCGGGTGCGCGGGTCGAGCCGCGCCGGATCGGGCACCCGGTCCACCCACTCGGCGATCCCGGCCGTCGCACGCGGCACGAACGCGAGGCCGATCTGCCCGTAGCGCGGATCGGCTTCCGCCACGTCGTGCCCGAGCGCCGCGAGCCGCTCAGCGAGCGCCACGACACGCGAGCGCACCGCCGGTTCGAGCCGCTTGGGGGTCGCGGTGAACGGCATCCGCAGTGACAGCGCGATCCGCAGCCGCCCCGGCTCCTGCTGCGCCGCCCGCGCCGCGTGCACCGGGGCGGGCCGGTGGGGATCGCCGTCGTGGTTGCCGCTCGCCGCGTCGAGGAGCAGCGCGGCGTCGGCGACGGTGCGGGCCAGCGTCCCGTTCACCGTGATGCCGTGGAACGCCTCGGCCCACGGCCACGTCGAGATCCGGCCCCGCTGCGGCTTGATGCCCACCAGATGCGTCCACGCCGCAGGGATACGGACGCTGCCCGCCCCGTCGGAGCCGAGCGCAGCCGGGACCAGGCCCGCGGCGACGGCCGCCGCCGAACCCCCGGACGAGCCGCCCGGGGTGTGCGCGGGCGCCCACGGATTACGGGTGTCACCGAAGGCGGGCCCTTCGGTGAACGGCCACTGCCCCAGCTCACAGGTGTTCGTCTTGCCGACGACGATCGCGCCGGCCGCCCGCAGCCGCCGCACCGCCTCCGCGTCCCGCTCCCGCGCGGGGAACTCCCCGGCGCAGCCGAACGCCGTCGGCTCCCCGGCCACGTCCATGTCGTCCTTCACCGCCACCGGCACCCCGAGCAACGGCCGCCGCTCGCCCGATGCCAGCGCCCGGTCCGCCGCGTCGGCCTCGGCGAGCGCCGCCTCGGCCCGCACCTGCCGGAACGCGTTCAGCACCGGCTGCGTCCGCTCGATCCCCGCCAGCGCCCGCTCGACCAGCGCGCGCGACGACACCGACCCGTCGGCCAGCTCCCGCGCGGTGTCACCGAGCCCGAGCGGCCGCTCCCGCTCCCCGGTGGCCTCCGGCATCCTCATGGACATCCCCCAATTCCCGTCAGGTCAACGCACGTTAGCCCCGGGGCGGCGCAGAGAGCACGCCCGGGGACCTTCTGTCGTACCCCGTCTGGAAAGATGCCGTACGTCATGGTGCAGATACCGAAGCAGCAGCCCGCCCAGCAGCCGTCCGTCAAACCGTCGTCCGTCAAGCAGCCCGCCCGGGGCTCCGTGCCGACCAGCGCGGACGTCGCACGCCTGGCCGGCGTCTCGCGTGCCACGGTCAGCTATGTCCTGAACAACACCAGCGCCGTGCGCATCAGCGAGCCCACCCGCCGCCGCGTCCACGACGCCGCCAAGGAACTCGGCTACGTCCCGCACGCCGCCGCCCGCAGCCTGCGCGCCGGACACACCCGCATCGTCCTGATGCCCACCCCCGAGGTGCCGGTCGGCCCCCTGTACAGCGGGTTCCTCAACGAACTCCAGTGGGCGCTGAGCCGCCTCGACTACACCGTCGTGCAGTACGGCAGTGTCGGCGTCGGCGGTGACGACGCGGCCCGCGCCTGGGCCGAGCTGCGCCCCGTCGCCGTGCTCGCCCCGGTCGGCATGGGCCCCGACGGCATCGCCGTCCTGAAGCGGTCCGGAGCCAAGGCCGTCATCACACTGGGCCCCGCCCCCGTCGAGGACGCGCACGCGCTGCTCATGGACCACCGCGAGGTCGGCCGCGTCGCGGGCGAGCACCTGCTGGCCCGCGGCCACCGCACGGTCGGCGTCGTCATGCCGCGCGAGGCGGGCCTCGACCTGTTCGCCGAACCGCGCCTTGCGGGCGTACGCGCGGCAGGCGCCGACACGGTGCCGCTGCCGCTCGCGTACAAGGAGGAGGACGCGGCCCAGGTCGCCGCGCGGATCCGCGCGGCGGGCATCAAGGCCGTCTTCGCGTACAACGACGAGTACGCGATGCTCCTGATGCGCGCGCTCCAGGACGCGGGCTGCGCGGTACCCGGCGACGTCGCGGTGATCGGCGCCGACGACCTGATGCTGGGCCGGCTGCTGCGGCCGCGCCTGAGCACCGTCCGCATCGAACTGCCCTCGGGCCGGGAGCTGGCCGAACTCGTCGACCGGCTGGTCCGTGACCCGGCGGCCGCGCCGGAGGTGCGCGACGTGATGGGCGCGACGCTCGTGGAGCGCGAGTCGACCTGAGCCGGTCGCCGCGGCGACCGGCTCACGCCGACAGTCGAGGGTCAGCCCTGCTCGGGCCCGCCTTCCTGGCCCTGGGCCTGCTCCTGCTGCTGCGCGATCGACTTGCGCACCTCGTCCATGTCGAGCTTGCGCGCCTGCCCGATCACGTCGTCCAGGGCCTCCTGCGGCAGCGCGCCCGGCTGCGCGAACACGGCGACCTGGTCGCGGACGATCATCAGCGTCGGGATCGACTGGATGCCGAACGCGGCGGCCAACTCGGGCTGCGCCTCCGTGTCGACCTTGCCGAAGACCAGGTCCGGGTTGGCGTCGGCGGCCTTCTCGTAGACCGGGGCGAACTGCCGGCACGGCCCGCACCAGGACGCCCAGAAGTCGATCAGCACGAACTCGTTCTCCGTGACGAGCTGATCGAAGTTCTCCTTGGTCAGCTCCACAGTGGTGCTGCTCATGGTGTGTTCCCTCTTCCTGCTTCCGGGGTTCGGGGCGAAGCCGTCGGGGGCAAAGCCGCTGTGCACAACCGTCCGCATGGCGGACGTATTCCGCGCTCGTACCCAGGCACTCGCCACGCACACCTGCGATCACGCTGAGACACTGGGACGCATGACGGAAGCCATTGCGTACGACGTTGTAGTGCTGGGAGCGGGACCGGTCGGCGAGAACGTCGCGGACCGGGCACGGGCGGGCGGCCTGAGCGCCGCGGTCGTGGAGAGCGAACTCGTCGGCGGCGAGTGCTCGTACTGGGCCTGCATGCCCAGCAAGGCGCTGCTGCGCCCGGTGATCGCGCGCGCCGACGCGCGCCGGGTGCCGGGCCTGCGCCAGTCGGTGCAGGGCGACCTCGACGCCGCCGCCGTCCTCGCCCACCGGGACGACTACACCTCCCACTGGAAGGACGACGGCCAGGTCGGCTGGCTGGAATCCATCGGCGTGGACCTGTACCGCGGCCACGGCCGCCTCGCGGGCCCCCGCACGGTGACGGTCACCGCCGAGGACGGCACCCTCACCACCCTCACCGCCCGGCACGCCGTCGCCGTGTGCACCGGCACGCGCGCCGCCCTGCCCGACCTGCCGGGCCTCGCGGACGTGAAGCCCTGGACCAGCCGCGAGGCCACCAGCGCCGACCACGTCCCCGGCCGGCTGATCGTCGTCGGCGGCGGCGTGGTCGCCACCGAGATGGCCACCGCCTGGCAGGCCCTCGGCTCGCAGGTCACCGTGCTCGTACGGGGCGGGGGCCTGCTGGACCGCATGGAGCCGTTCGCCGGCGAGCTGGTCGCGGACGCGCTGCGCGAGGCGGGCGCCGCCATCCGCACGGGCGTGTCCGTGAAGGGTGTCGTACGCGAGAACGGCACCGTCACCGCCACCCTCGACGACGGCACGACGCTCGACGCCGACGAGATCCTCTTCGCGACGGGCCGCGCCCCGCGCACCGACGACATCGGCCTGGAGACGGTGGGCCTGGAGCCGGGCGCATGGCTGCCCGTCGACGAATCGCTGCGCGTCCAGGGCAGCGACTGGCTGTACGCGGTCGGCGACGCCAACCACCGCGCCCTCCTCACCCACCAGGGCAAGTACCAGGCACGCATCGCGGGCGCCGCGATCACCGCGCGCGCGGCCGGCGTGCCGCTCCTGGAGACCGACCGCTGGGGCGCGCACTCGGCGACCGCCGACCACGACGCCGTCCCGCAGGTGGTCTTCACCGACCCGGAGGCGGCGAGCGCCGGCCTGACCCTCGCGGAGGCCGAAGCGGCGGGCCGCCGGGTCCGCGCCGTCGACTACGACCTGGCGAACGTGGCCGGTTCCGGTCTCTACGCCGACGGCTACACCGGCCGCGCCCGCATGATCGTCGACCTCGACCGGGAGATCCTCCTCGGCGTCACGTTCGTCGGCCCCGGCGTCGGCGAACTCATCCACTCGGCGACGATCGCCATCGCGGGCGAGGTCCCGATCGACCGTCTCTGGCACGCGGTCCCCGCGTATCCGACGATCAGCGAGGTGTGGCTCCGGTTGCTGGAGACGTACCGGGGCTAGGACACGTCTCCCGGATCGCTCCTGCCGCGCGACGCCTGGCACGCACTCTCGCACCAGACGCCGCGAGGCCGCCCGCCGGGCGACGGAGGGATCCGGGAGATACGTTCCAGCCGGACCCGGCAACGGCACCGAGCGCCCGTCCGCGTGACGAAGAGTCCGCTCTCCGGTGAACCGAGGGCGGACTCATCGGCGCGTACAGGCGCGGCGCGTGGCACCGCCGGTCCGGCGTGGGGGGGGCGGGTGCCTCACAGGCCGCTGTGGGTCCTGAGCACACACTCCGCGACCACTTCCCGCAGGCTGCCCGTACGCCGGAAGGCCTCGCGCTGCACGTGCGTGCCGTTGCCGTCGCGCAGCAGCCGGGAGAGAAGGGAGCGGGCCTCCTCGAAGTCACCGGCGTCCTCCAGTGCGGGCCGCACGTGGTCCAGGAGCGCGTCGACGGCGGAGCGGGCCGCTACGGGGTGCATCAGCCGGGGGCTCACGAGATCGGCGTCCAGGCCCGAGCGGCTCGCGCGCCAGGCCGCGAGGTGCAACAGTGCCACCGGGTGGTCGGCGGCGGGGGTGCCGGACCGCCACTCACGGGCCGCCGTCTCGACGAGTCCACGTACCAGCATGGCGAGCAGGACGGTCGTGGACGGCTCGAGACACACGTCGGCGACACGTACCTCGACGGTCGGGTGGGCGGCCGACAGACGGGCGTCGAAGTAGACCATCCCCTTGTCCCGGATGACGCCGGTGGCGACCATGGCCTCGACCTGGCGGTGGTACGCGGCGGCGTCCTCGAAGAGTTCCACCGGGCCGGCGGAGGGCCACCGCCCCCATACCTGGCTGCGATAGCTGCTGTACCCGGAGTCCTTGCCCTGCCAGAACGGTGAGTTGGCACTCAGCGCGACGAGCACGGACAGCCAGGGGCGGATCCGGTTCAGCACGGCGACGCCCTCTTCGTCCGACTCGACGGACACATGGACGTGGCAGCCGCAGGTGAGCTGCTCCTGCGTGGTCAGGCCGAACTCCTTCGCCAGCCACTGATGCCGTGTGCCGGGACCCACGGTAGGGCTCGCCGGGAGCGGGGACGTGGCGAGAGCGGCGGCCGCGCAGCCCAGCTTCTCCGCGTGATCGGCGGCGGCTCTGCGCCACTGGACGATGTCGTCGGCGAGAGCCGCCATCGTGTCGTGCGGGCTGGTGGCGAACTCCAGTTGCTCGCGGTGCAGTTCCGCCTCGAAGGCCTCGTCGCCGCTGCGCGCGGCGACGGCGAGCACCGCGCTCGACATGGAGCGTGGTTCGCCGCTGTCGCGGTCGACGAGCAGCAGTTCCTCTTCCACTCCGACACTGCGCATACGTCGTACTCCCTACTCCAGATGACCGGCGCACCATCGGAACTCCTGCCGGCGCGAGAACGGTCTACCGGTTGCTCCACGAACGATCGGTCAAACAGCTCAGCGGCGACCGGCCGGCTCAACGGCGCCGACGCGGTGGGAGAGGACGACCAAGGAGTGCGCCTCCAGCCGGACGGTCGCCTCAGCCTTGTACTCCGACTCGTCCGGCGTGCCGTCGGGTTCCGCGGTGTCGAGGCGGGGCGTCCAGGAGGTGCCGTACGACGCATCGGGCAACCGGAACTCCTTCGCGTCCCAGTAGAAGTTGAAGAGGAACAGGAACGAGTCGTCGACGACACGCTCTCCGCGGCTGTTCTGGTCCACCATCGCGTCGCCGTTGAGGAAGACGGCCAGGGTGTGTGCGTCCGGCCGGTTCCAGTCCTCCTGCGTCATCTCCGTCGCGTCGGGGCGGAGCCAGACCAGGTCCGGCAGACCGGGGTCGCGGCCCGTGGGAGCTTCACCGCGGAAGAAGCGACGCCGGCGCAACACCGGGTGGGCGGCGCGCAGTTCGATGAGGCCACGGGTGAAGGCCAGCAGGGAGGCGCGGTCGTCGTCGAGGTCCCAGTCGACCCACGTCAGTTCGTTGTCCTGACAGTAGGCGTTGTTGTTGCCCTGCTGGGTGCGGCCCAGTTCGTCCCCGTGACTGAGCATCGGGACGCCCTGGGACAGCAGCAAGGTCGCCAGCAGGTTGCGTTGCTGTCTGGCGCGCAGCGACAGCACGCCGGGGTCGTCGGTCGGCCCCTCCGCCCCGCAGTTCCAGGACCGGTTGTCGTTCTCGCCGTCGTTGTTGTCCTCACCGTTGGCCTCGTTGTGCTTCTCGTTGTAGGAGACGAGATCGCGCAGGGTGAAGCCGTCGTGCGCGGTGACGAAGTTGATACTGGCCCGCGGGCGGCGGTGCTCGTGTTGGTAGAGGTCCGCCGACCCGGTGAGCCGGGAGGCGAACTCCGGGAGGGTGCCGTCCTGGGCTCGCCAGACGTCCCTGACGCAGTCGCGGTACTTGCCGTTCCACTCGGACCACAGCGGCGGGAAGTTGCCCACCTGGTAGCCGCCTTCGCCGAGGTCCCAGGGTTCGGCGATCAGCTTGACGCGGCTGATCACGGGGTCCTGCTGGATGAGGTCGAAGAAGGCCGACAGCCGGTCGACCTCATGGAACTGGCGGGCCAGGGTGGCCGCCAGGTCGAAGCGGAAGCCGTCCACGTGACATTCGGTGACCCAGTACCGCAGCGAATCCATCAGCAACTGAAGGACGTTGGGGTGGCGCATGAGGAGGCTGTTGCCGGTGCCGGTGGTGTCGTAGTAGCGGCTGAAGTCGTCGTCGGCGAGGCGGTAGTACGCCGCGTTGTCGATGCCGCGGAAGGACAGCGTGGGGCCGTTCTCGTTCCCCTCCGCCGTGTGGTTGTAGACCACGTCGAGGATCACCTCGAGACCGGCGGCGTGGAGCGCCTTGACCATGCTCTTGAACTCGGTGACCTGTTCGCCGAGTGTGCCGTGCGCGGCATAGGCGTGGTGCGGCGCGAAGAAGCCGATCGTGTTGTAGCCCCAGTAGTTGGACAGTCCGCGGCCGTGCAGGAAGCCGTCCTGCACGAACTGGTGGACGGGGAGCAGTTCGACCGCGGTCACCTTCAACGAGGTGAGGTGGTCAAGCACCGCGGGTGTGGCCAGGCCCGCATAGGTGCCCCGCAGTTCTTCGGGGACACCGGGGTGTCTCGCGGTCAGACCCCGCACATGCGTCTCGTAGATGACGGAGTCGGCGTACGCGTGGTCCGGCGGGGTGTCGCCGGACCAGTCGAAGGCCGGGTCGACGACCACCCCGCACAGGCCTTCCCCGTCGACCCCCGTCGCGCCGGAGCGATCGTGTATCGCCTTGGCATAGGGATCGAGGAGGAACGCGTCGGCATCACAGCGATGCCCCGAGGCCGGCTCCCACGGGCCGTGGACGCGGTATCCGTATCGCTGGGGCGGCCCGGCGTGCGGCACGTAGCCGTGCCACACGGAACCGTAGACCTCGGGCAACGGCACGGTGTGCTCGGTGCCGTCGGCGTCCAGCAGCACGAGATCCACCCGGTCGGCCACGGAGCTGAACAAGGCGAAGTTCGTGCCGTGGCCGTCGTAGGTCGCTCCGAACGGGTAGGGACGCCCGCTGCGCACGTGGATCCCGTCCACGGGGCGAGCGGTCACGAAGCGGTGCCTGCGGCGACAGGCGCGGGCTCCGGGGCGGCGTCCGGCAGCGCGGACGAGCGGGGCAGCTGGAGCGCTTCGCTCGCGTCCGGAACCGGGAACTTGGGGACGAGGACCTCCCGTACCCCGGACCTGCTGCGCAGGGAGAACCACACGATGCGCCGGGCTTCCCGTGTGCAACTGCCCCATCCGTCGCTCAAGGCCGCGATCTGCGCGGAGCACCGCTGGGGGAGCCCGCGGAGGGTTCCGGGGGCGGGGTCCTCGTAGGACACCGCGTTGATCAAGTGTTGCCCGTTCCACCACACCTCGACCTCGATGCGGCCGTCGGGGCACACCTCGACGGCCGGTTCCAGCAGAAGGCCGAGACCGTGGACCGCCGGGGGTGTCAGACGCTGGAGTCCCCAGTAGCGCGTGTGTGCGGCCACGATGCGCTGGACCTGGCCGACGCGCCCGGGGGCCGGCTCCACGGAGATGTGGTAGTAGCTGGGCGTTGCCTGATGCATGGTTCCTGCTCCTCACCGCGCCGCTCACGGTCCGCCCGGTCGGTGGAACTGTGCGAACGGATCGTGAGCACGGCTCGCTCGAGAGTCACGATCAGCCTGTGCGCTGTACTCCATTCGTGCAACCGGACGTGTTCGCGGGGCGACGCTCCGCTCAACAGGACGGATCGCCGAGCGCGTCGCACTATGGGTGCAGGAGCGGCCCACGGTAACGGCACGCACTCTCTCCGTGATCGGTCAGGTGAAGCCGCTGGGCCGGACGCCGCGTCGAGCCCGCTGGGCTGGGCGCCGCGGAGGCCCGGAGGTCAATCATGGGGACACCACGTGTCACCGGAGAAGTCGACCGGTGCCTGGCGAGCTACCGCGTCTGGGAGCGCCGGTTCCTGGCTGCTCCGGACGACTCCCGGGCACGCGCGAACTTCGCGCGTGCCGTCGCCGCGCTGTGTCAGGTCACGGGTGAGCGATGCGGCCGGGAGGCCGCAGAGGCGGCCCAGCGCTCCAGCCGGTCGCTTGCAATCGGGAAGGGTGACACCGCATGACGACGCTGTCGAACACCGCTGTCCCCATCCCCATCGAGGACGTCAGGCCGTCCGTCGACGGAGGCCGGCGCCCGGCCAAGACGGTCGTGGGGGAGACCTTCACGGTCACGGCCCTGGTGTTCGTCGAGGGTGACGGCGTCCTCGGCGCCGAAGTGGTACTGCGCACGTCCGACGGGGACGAGGCGGGGCGGTGGCCCATGACGCCGACGGCCCCGGGGACCGACCGCTGGAGCGCCGAGGTGAGCCTCGACCGGCCCGGCCGGCTGAGCTACCTCGTGCGGGCGTGGCGTGATCCCGTGGCCACCTGGTTGCGGGACGCGACGATCAAGGTCCGTGCGGGCGTCGACTGCGAGATCACACTGGAACAAGGGGCCGTTCACCTGGAGGACGCCCTGGCTCGGGCCTCGGGCGAGGAGACGCGCCAGGTGCTGCGCGCGGCGGCGGACGCGCTGTGCGATGCGGACCGCAGCCCGCTGGACCGACTGGCCGCGGCCTCCACCCCCGCGGTGTGCGCCGCGCTGAGGGACGTCCCGCAGCGCGAGCGCCTGACCGAGAGCCGGCCCTTCCCGTTGCTGGTGGAGCGGGAGCGGGCGTTGTTCGGCTCCTGGTACGAGTTCTTCCCGCGTTCGGAGGGTGCCGTGGTCGAGCCCGGCAGGCCGCCGGTGAGCGGCACGTTCCGCACCGCCGCCGAGCGGCTCCCGGCGATCGCCGCGATGGGCTTCGACGTCGTCTACCTGCCGCCGGTCCACCCCATCGGCACCACGTTCCGCAAGGGTCCGGACAACACGCTGACACCGGGGCCGCACGACGTGGGTGTGCCGTGGGCGATCGGCTCGCACGAGGGCGGCCACGACGCGATCCACCCGGACCTCGGCACCTTCGAGGACTTCGACCACTTCGTGGCCAGGGCCCGGGAGTTGGGCCTGGAGCTCGCCCTCGACTTCGCGCTCCAGTGCTCCCCGGACCACCCCTGGGTGCAGAAGCATCCGGACTGGTTCCACCACCGCCCGGACGGCTCCATCGCGTACGCGGAGAACCCGCCGAAGAAGTACCAGGACGTCTACCCGATCGCCTTCGACAAGGACATGCCGGGCCTGACCGCGGAGACGACCCGGATCCTGCGGTTGTGGATGGACCACGGAGTGCGGGTCTTCCGCGTCGACAATCCGCACACCAAGCCGGTGGCGTTCTGGGAGCAGGTGATCGCGGACATCAACCGCACCGACCCGGACGTGATCTTCCTGGCGGAGGCGTTCACCCGCCCCGCGATGATGCACACGCTGGCGCAGACCGGTTTCCAGCAGTCGTACACGTACTTCACCTGGCGTAACACGAAGCAGGAACTCACCGAGTACGTCGAGGAGTTGAGCGGTGAAGCGGCCTCGTACATGCGGCCGAACTTCTTCGTCAACACCCCTGACATCCTGCACGAGTTCCTCCAGCACGGCGGCCGTCCCGCCTTCGAGCTGCGGGCCGTGCTCGCCGCGACGCTCTCCCCCTCGTGGGGTGTCTACAGCGGCTACGAACTGTGCGAGAACACCCCGCTGCGCCCCGGCAGCGAGGAGTATCTGCACTCCGAGAAGTACGAACTGCGGCCGCGCGACTGGGAGTCGGCCGAGCGCGAGGGGCGCACGATCGCCCCGCTCATCACCGCCCTGAACGCGATCCGGCGCCGCAATCCGGCCCTGCGCACCCTGCGCGACGTGCACTTCCACCACGCCGACAAGGACGAGGTGATCGTGTACTCGAAGCGGGCGGGCTCGAACACGGTTCTGGTGGTCGTGAACCTCGACCCGCACCACACCCAGGAGGCCATGGTCAGCCTGGACCGTGAGGCGCTGAAGGCCCCGCCGGACAGCACCTTCCGCGTGCACGACGAGTTGACCGGCCGGTCGTACACCTGGGGTGCCACCAACTACGTCCGTCTGACGCCCGGCGAGGCGCCCGCGCACATTTTCACTGTCGGCTGAGTCAGGAAAGCGCTCATCCGTCATCCGCATGAACGACCGAGGGGAGAAACCCTCATGACAACCGCAGAATTCGTGCTGCCGGAACGGCCGTACGTCCTGCCCCGGGACCCGGACTGGTTCAAACGCGCCGTCTTCTACGAGGTGCTCGTCCGGTCCTTCCAGGACAGCAACGGCGACGGCGTCGGCGACCTGAAAGGGATCACGGCCAAGCTGGACTATCTCCAGTGGCTGGGCGTCGACTGCCTGTGGCTGCCACCGTTCTTCAAGTCCCCGCTGCTGGACAATGGTTACGACGTCGCCGACCACATCGTCACGCTGCCCGAGACCGGTGACCTGGTCGACTTCGTGGAGTTCGTGGACGCGGCGCACCAGCGCGGGATGCGCGTCATCATCGACTTCGTCATGAACCACACGAGTGACCAGCACGAGTGGTTCCAGCAGTCCCG